>NZ_JBYSWK010000062.1:0-24095 GCF_058781025.1 Heyndrickxia sp. FW510-T9
GCTATCGCAAATGGAAATCATCTTTATGGAAAAGTTAATATAAAACACCATGTAATCAGGTTCATTTTTTCCGTTGTTATTGTTTTACTTTATATTGTTTAAAATGATGGACACCCTTCCATTCGTATTTGCGATAAAGGGTGTCAAATTCTCTTAGTTACCTTACAAATAATGTCCGTAATTCATCGGGAACATCTCGACTTTTTCGTGTAGCAGCATCCATCGCTACACTTGTTACAAGGGCATCGGCACATTTTTCGCCATGTTGATTGAAAATTTCTTGACGTAATACATAACTGCTTCCACCGACTTTTTCAGGCTTCGTATGAATCGAAAGTCGGTCGTTTTGTTTGCATTCTTTCCGGTAATTAATATTGATGTTGACCGTTACCGTTTGGATTCCCATTTCAAGAAATCGATCATAAGGCAATCCTGCATTTTCATACCAATTTTCGCGACCCCATTCAAGATACTCTAAATATTTCGCGTTGTTTACATGTCCGTTTACATCAATTTCAGTAGAGCGGACGATGATTTCTAGTACATCTTCCATTGTGGTGGTCACCTTTTCTATCGTTTTTTTATTATTCTAACATATAGGTGTAATTTTTATTAGTGTGATAATATGACTTCAAAAATCGACATATTATTTAGTTGTTGGATGTAAAAAGTGCTTAACTAATAGGCTAAAGCGGTTTATTAATCAAACGTTTGATTAATAAGTCACTGGAGTGAATTTAGTCGAAAACTAGGGGGTTAGTTTTGAATTGAAAAATTAATGACAGTACTTATGAAGTCATTCTTACTATTAGAATTGCATTCCTAGTAAGAAGGGCAAAATCAACAATGCCTATATCATGGAAGGGTACCCTCCAGCAGTATGTTGGTCGCCTTCATCGTAATTATGATGGCAAAGAAGAGGTACAGGTGTATGATTATGTTGATGACAAGGTTTCTGTTTTAAAGGCAATGTATGAGAAAAGATTGGCTGGTTATAAATCGATGGGGTATGTAACTGCGAATGGAAAGCATGTTGTTGAGCAGATGAGGTTGTTTTGAGTTGCTAACTCGTTATTTCATGTGTACTAATCAGTTTACCTACACAGATTTTTGACAAAAGGCTTTTCTGAATGTGTTTAGATCATAGCTTGTTTTTTTCGTGTTTTAGTGCTACCCTATCTGTTGCATGAAAAGTTAAAATTTAATACATAAAAACATAGTTGAAGGCAAGTTATCTTTTAACAAAAGTATTAAGTGGGTGAAGGAGATTTTTTAAAGGATACGAGAAAAATGAAGGGGTGGAATCCATATGGGGAAAGTACGAGTCTGGCTGGAAAGACTATCGCCTGCCCAAATTGTTACCGGCTATTATTTATTGGCAGTCATCATATCAATTCTGTTATTTAGCCTGCCTGCGGTCCATAAACCAGGGGTGAAAGTTGCTTTTTTTGATACAGTCTTCATGGCTGTTAGTGTGCTGAGTGACACAGGTATGACTGTATTTAATATATCTGAAACATATAGCGTATTTGGGTATTTTATTATTATGCTCGTACTGCAATTCGGGGGCATTGGCATTATGGCCATGAGCACTCTTATTTGGATGCTTTTGGGACGGAAAATTGGATTACGCGAACGGAGTCTAATAATGCTTGACAATAATCAATTTGCATTATCGGGAATGGTTCGATTAGTTCGAGATATTCTAATAATGATACTCTCTATTGAACTTTTAGGGGCAATCATTTTAGGGGTTCACTTCTTACAATATTATCCTAATTGGAAGGAAGCGTTTCTTCAAGGCCTATTTGCATCGGTTTGTGCAACGACAAACGCTGGTATGGATATAACCGGAAATTCTTATACACCTTATGCAAGCGATTATTATGTGCAACTGATAACGATTATACAAATTATCATTGGAGCCATCGGGTTTCCTGTATTAATCGAAGTGAAGGAATATTTTTCGAAGAAAGTTATGAAGGTTAAATACCCTTTCCGTTTTTCGTTATTTACAAAGATAACGACAATTACATATGGAATTCTTCTCATTGTTGGGACAATCCTTATTTTGCTGCTTGAATTTCAACATTATTTTAAGGGTATTTCATGGCATAAATCGTTTTTCTATGCTTTTTTCCAATCAGCGACAACTAGAAGCACCGGATTTACCACAATGGATATTACAAAATTTTCAATGCCTACTCTCATGGTTATGGGTGTTTTCATGTTTATAGGTGGATCTCCTAATTCTATGGGAGGAGGAATCCGGACAACTACTTTTGCTTTAAATCTGTTATTTATTTATAACTTTGCGAAAGGAAAGCGTGATATCAAAGTCTTTAATCGAGAACTTCATCCGTATGATATTATGAAATCACTAGCTATTACGCTATTAGCTATTTTCATGTGCTTGGTATCGATTATTGCTATAAGTATTTCTGATAAACAGCAACAACTTATTGCTATTTTCTTTGAAGTTTGCTCTGCCTTCGGTACAGTGGGCTTATCCATGGGGATTACCCCAGATCTCAGTGTTTTTGCGAAGTGCATTCTTATGATTTTAATGTTTATTGGAAGAATTGGTTTAACTTCTTTCTTTCTTATCATCGGTGGGAAAGACAATAGGGGAGAAAAACTTCATTATCCAAAAGAGAGAGTTATTACAGGTTAACATTGGGCAGAACTACCATTGTGCTATACTGCCGCATTTACAACATTAAGGAAGTTACAATATTAAAAAGTTCAATTTCTCAGAATTAAAATGGAGAAATTGGACTTTTTTTCATTACTACAGAAAAGCGCATCGAAACATTTTTCTAAAGGTCGCAACTTTATTTTAAAGCCACAGTAAACGAATATTTATTCGAGAAGATTTAGAATCTATTCCCAACATGTAGTTTTGTGTAGATCGATATAAAAAATGAAAATGGAATATAATAAAATGTAATATGTTAATGAACTGAACAAGGAGAAGATATCATAATGCTGAAAAAACTTACAAATAGAGTATATTATATGCCGCAATATTCAGAAACGGATCGGCCCACATTAGGTCTAATTTGTGGGGATGCCTTTAGTGTAGTTGTTGATTCGGGAAATTCCCCTGCACATGCAAGGGATTTCCTTAACTTAGTGGAGAAAATGGACATACCTCCAATTAAATTTGTCATTATTACACACTGGCATTGGGATCATATATTTGGCATAAAAACGATGGACTTATTAACGATTAGTCATGAAAAAACGAAGAAGAAAATAGACTACTTGAAAACGTTAAACTGGGATGATGCTTCCTTGGATGCGCGAGTGGAGACTGGCGAGGAAATTGAGTTTTGCAGAGATATGATAAAACGGGAGATGCCTACACGTGATCACTTGGAGTTAGGAGTGCCAGATGTAACGTTTGATAGTAAAATCGAAATTGATTTAGGCGGTGTTACTTGTATTGTTGAACATGTTGGTGGCGTCCATGCGCAGGATTCATCCATTATTTATGTTCCTGAGGAAAAAGTAATGTTTGTTGGTGATTGCATCTATCAGGACTTTTATAGTGGGGAATGGAGTTATGACAGAACCGAACTAAACATTCTTCTGGATAAAATAAAAAAGCATGATGCAGATTATTATGTAGAAGGTCATCGTGATCCTGAAACGCATTCACAATGGTGGAGCTTTTTGGATGATCTCGTGAGTATCGGAGAAATCGTGAGTGAAGAGGTTGCATTTGAGAAAGCTGTTGCAAAATTTACGGAGGCACGCAACATTAAACCAAATGAAGAGCAATTAGAGCATATTCAAAATTTTGTAAGTGGGAATCAAAAGAAACAGAGGAATATTTAAGTTTAATCTCTGTCATGCGTAAACAGTAAGCTGGCGTATTTCTACGGGGGAAGGGGATCGTCATGTTTCTGTCTAAATCTTGCGTCGATGTCCGTCAATGCTGTGCTTTTTAAAAAATTTCGAATATTGTCGAAGGAAATATTAATAGGACTGTAGAACTATACAATATTAGTATTTTTCTAGATAAGGAGCTGACAAATGTGCATAACAATTTGAAAGTGTTAATTTGTGATGATTCCGTATTAATTCGAAAAAAATTAAGAGGTACTCTCGAAAAATGCAAATGTGAGGAAATCTTTGAAGCAGAAAATGGGAATATAGCTGTAGAAATGGTGAAGGTGAACCATCCTGATTTAATATTTATGGACATTATTATGCCTGAAAAAGACGGGATTGAAGCGTTGAAGGAGATTAAAGAAATAAATCCGAACGTTAAAGTTGTCATGGTTTCATCTGTTGGGACTGACAAACATCTTAAAAAAGCATTAGAATACGGGGCAATTGATTTCATTCAAAAACCTATTTCTCTTGAAGTTGTTGCGAATCTCCTTACAAAGGTTCTTGAGGAGGGAAATGTGAATGTTTAGTCAGTACTTCGGAAACTATTTATTAAATCGTGAAATTATAACAAGGGAACAGCTTGTGGATGCTTTAGAATTTCAAAAGTCGGTTCACGTGAAATTTGGCGTACTGGCAGTTGATGAAGGGCTTATGACCTCTTTACAAGTAGAAGAAGTCCATGAGAAGCAAAAACAAGTGGATAAACGGTTTGGAGAAATTGCGGTAGAACTAGGGTATTTAAAGGATGAACAAGTAGAATTACTTGTTTCCATGCAAAAGCAGCAGCACTTATATTTAGCACAAGCACTAGTAGACCGTGGGTATATGACTATTGAACAATTTGGATTAGCACTTCATGACTATAAAAAAGAAAATAGCCTGTCAGACGATCAATTTGAAGCAATTAAGAGTGGCAGTATAGGGACATTAGTTGATAGCATTGTTGATACAAAGGATTCTAAGAAAAAAGCTACATATGGAAAATATCTTTCCCTTTTAGTAAAAAATTTGATGCGTTTTATCGATGATCAAGTGTATATAGAGAAAGCAGTGCTAGAAAATACACAACAAGGAAAATGGTTAATATATCAAGAGATTACAGGGGAATGTCCACTTTTTACAGCGATTAATGCTAACGAGGAAGTGCTTCTGTATCTTGCTTCTAAGTACGCTGAGGAAGAACTAGCAAAAGTGGATGATTTTACAAAATCGTCAGTTAGCGAATTTTTAAACCTACAAAATGGAATATATTTAGTGAACATGTCGAATGGAGGAGTAGAGCTGGATATGAAACCTCAAGATACTGTAGAAAATGCAGTGGTTTCTGGAGACCTATTCGTTGCTACAGTTAATACTTTCAAAGGTTCTTTCCAGTTCATTCTATCTGATCAGCCTGAAAACATTTCAATAAAGCTAGTAACGGAAACTTATCAGCCAGCGTAAATAGAGATGAAGCGCAATATGAAATAATCGGCGATGTTGAAAAGGATTGAAACCGTGGGATCCGATGGGTTCTCTAGCAAAATAAAGATAGTCCAATTAATGTTGGTCGAAATACAAGCGAGTGTAAAAAGACGTAAAAGAATGGGGAGGTTCTTCTGCTTCAATCTAGTGGGAAAATTTCCCTTTTTTATATTTGAATTATACTTATACTTTTTTTAGGTGGGAACGGAGGATAAGTATGAGCAAATTAAAAATCATCTTATGGGTTTTGTGTTTGTTGATTACAATAGGTACCTTTTACATTATGGTGATAGGGACAACACCCCCAGATAAGACAAACGGAAATGGAAATCCTGCATTGTTGGCTTTATTCAGCCTTTATCCTGCCATAATCGGATTTTGTTATCTTACGGTAAATATAACGATGAGACTTCTTTTTAAGATAAAAAACTCAAAATTGGTTGGAAATCTCTTTTTTATTAGTTCTGCAGTTTGCGTAGCATTGTATTTCCCGATAAAATCAAATGCTGAGGCAGTCAGATTAGCTATAAAAAATTCTAAAAATGATGCTTACAATGAAGGGTGGAATCAATTTACAAATACTATTTATTTTAATACCTACACCTTTTTTCTCACCTTCTTTATTTGTATTGTACTTGGAACCTTACTCTCAAGCATAAAACTTTTCAAAAAACATTAAATGGTGTCAGGCACTAGCTAGGAAAACCCAGCCGAGGAACTCCGATATCTCAGCAGGGTTTAAACATTTATATTTTTTCCTTAATCATATTATATGTTTTTTGACTAAAATCCTTAAAAGGTGTTTGCGGAAGAGGGTCGAATTTCTCCACCGCCGTTTTCGCAAGTTGGAGAGCTTTATTTTTATGCCCTAGTTCTAGATGACATAGTGCTTTGTAGGTATCCATCTCATAAAAAAGTGACAAATCAAAAGGATGATGAGAATAGGGCGGCATCTCAATCTCATCTAAACATCTAATCGCTTCCTTGTATTGGCCTAGACCGTATAAGGCTTTTCCTTTTTCTAGATTAAACCACTGATTTAAATCCTTCGCTTTATCTGGTAAACAAAAATATTCCTCAATCTTTTCTAAAGCTTTCGTGTAATGATGTTTGTCAGAAATAAGGGACATTATGTTCAATAGTTCATAAAATATGGTTGCCTGAATATCATCCGCAAATTCTCCGTATTGCTTTATCTTTTTCAAATAATATAATCTTTTCTCTTCCTCTTTTTGCATCATTGCTTGAAAGGCAGCCAATCTATACAAATCATTTGTAAGGTAAAAGATTCGATGTTCTTTTGAATAGTTGATAGCATTATTCATTACAGCTGTTGCGGATGCGGAATCTCCAATTGCAAAATAAAATATGGCTTCATGATAATCTAGATTTACTCGTGTCATTGGGTCGATATAGATGTGGTTTGCTTCAATTTCCTTTCGCTCACGCAAAAGCAAATTTAATGCGAGTGCATAATCATGTTTTGCAAATTCTGTCATGGCAAGGAAAATCCCAATTGTTGCTCGATTTCCTGTAAGATTTATTTGGTCATATAAAACTGCGGCACGGTCTTGATACTTCTGCCAGCCATCCTTTTTTTCATAATAAAGACATCGACTATATATATCTAATAGTCGTGCAGACTCGTATCCTTGAATGAGATTTTCAATATAGGGTTCTATAAGGACGATTAGTTGTTCATACTTATTTGCCATTTCTTTGGTGTCCGTATTGTAAAGAATTTCCGCCTTTTCTAAAATCCCTCTTAATTCCCGTGAACTGACCTCTTCTAAAAGATCGCTAACATCCACTTCAAGTTGTTTAGCGATATATGCCAAGCTTTCCATGGATGGCTTGGCCTTATTATTCTCAATTAGGCTTAGCATTCCTTTTGTAAGTTCTTCACCCGCTAATGTTTCTAGAGTCATCTTCCTTTGTTTTCGTAATCTTCGTATTCGTTCTCCAAGCATTTTAAATAGGCACTCTCCTAAATTTAGTGGACAGTTTAATTATATTAAACTTTTCCTTGAAAAGAAAGCTCCAGCATGCTATGATTTGTTTAATTAAATTAAACTTTTCAAAAAACGGGGGAGTTTTAATGAATGGCGAATTAAAATTAAAAAAGGCTGCGTATCATTTGTGGACTTTTACAATAAGTAAGCTTATAGGGTCGTTTGGTGCTCAAGTATATTCATTTGCTATCAGTTTTTATATTTTACAAATAACAGGGTCCGCCACTAATTTTGCTGCGAATCTCTTATGTAATATAATACCGCGTACACTTGCAGGCCCTTTTGCTGGATACGTTGCAGATAATTTCTCGAGAAAAACGATTGCGATCATATCGCAGATTGCACAGACTTTGGCAATTGGCGGGCTGCTAATAGTTAGTATAACTTCGGGTCTTTCCCTAATCACTATCTATGTTACAACTTGTATCTTGGCGCTTACATCAACGTTTTCCGGGGTGAATTTTACTTCCTCCATTACCGGACTCGTCGACGAATCCCGAATCCAGAAAGCGATGTCATTAAATCAAATGTCTACTTCGATCGCATCCATAGGAGGTCCTGCGATTGGAGGGCTATTATATGGCGCCGTTTCCATTCCGGTCTTTCTTATCCTATACATGGTGGCATCTTGCATAGCGGTTATTCTAGAGTCGACTATGAATTTTAAGTTATTTGCAAATCGAAAAGGTGGAAATAAGGGAAATGAAAAGGAACCAATATGGCAAAGTATAAAAGCCGGAATTGCCTATTTAAAATTAAATCCATTTATTACAACGATTATCTGGATAGCATTATTAGTAAATTTTTTATTTGGGGCATATGAAGTAGGCTATTCTTTTATCCTCATTGATAAGCTAAAAATAGCTTCACAGCATTTTGGTTTAACACAAGGAGCATTTGCAGTAGGAATGTTAGTGCTTTCTGTTTATTTATCTGTACGTAAAGAAGTGAAATTTCCACTGCTTGCAGCAAAACGCGGTATCATTGGGTTTGGGGTCATAATGTGTGGGATAGCTTTACCACTTTTGATAGAGATGTCATATGCTGTAACGATTGTCTATTATGTGGTCCTGATGATTGTTTTTGGCGGATTGATCATTATCACAAATACGCCAATGCAAGTAATGCTACAAAAGCAAATTGATGATGATTATAAGGGGAGAGTGTTTTCCATTATTGACACAATGGCAATGGCCCTTTCTCCATTAGGAATGGTGTTATACGGCTTTTTATATGATATTATCCCTGCGGGGTGGGTATTGATTTGTTCGGCTTGCATCTTAATTGGAGCAGCTATGATTCTGGCAAGACCATCCGTTATTCGAAAAGCACATCCTCGTTACGGTGAGAGAGAAGTTATAAAAGAAAAAGCGGTTTTGTAGGATGTTAGGATATTCGCTGTTCAGAAAAAAGCATTTCTTGTTCCGCTAATCCAAAAATATATTACGAAAAAAGGAAAAGCTGGGAGTTCTCGATTTTGGAACGAAATCTCAGCTTTTTTAATTATAAAGTGTCTACTATTGGTGCCAGACACCATTTTAATAAATAATTATAAGGAATATACAGATACTAGGGAAAAAAGGAGTATTTTATGCTTAGGATCATTTTTTCTGTTGCTTTTATACTATTTCTTATAACTAGTTTTTCCATAAAGACTCATGCTCAGGTTATTTATGAAACAAAATCTGGAGATACTTTAAGCGAAATTGCGCAAACATACCATACGACTACAAAGATAATTGCAAGTATAAATGGTTTAAAAAGTAATGCTCATTTGGTAAAGGGACAAGCGTTGGTAATTCCAGGAGCAACTTATGTAGTCCAGCATGGAGAATCTATATATGGACTAGCTACCCGCCATGGAATTACTAGCAAATTGTTAATGAGCACTAATCGTTTGAAAAGTACTCTAATTATTCCTGGACAAAAATTAACGATTCCACTCTCCCCTAAAATGGATATATGGACAGGTTCATATCTCGTGCCAAGTGATGAAAGGACAAATAGTTGGCTATTGGGATTTTATCAGCCCATTCTGACAAGTGTTTTTGTATTCGATTATCATCCGGATAATAATGGGCAGTTGAGTAAGCTAAATGATAATCAAGCTCATATGACCGCATGGAAAAAGAATTTAATACCTTATGCCACTATAACAAACCAAAGTGAAAAGGGTTATGATCCTGATCTTGTTCATCATTTGTTGAGTGATCCAACTTTAACAAAAGCATTCATAAATAATATATATTCCTTATTGGACAACCAGGATTATAAAGGTGTAGTTATTGATTTTGAAACAGTCAGACCAGAAGATAAGGAGAACCTGAATAAATTTATTGCTCAATTAGCTGAATTACTTCACCGGAATAATATGGAGATTTTAATGGCGTTTCCCCCTATGACCGGCGACGGATTACCAGCATATTATGGAGGATATGATTATAAAGCACTTAGTAAATATTTAGATAAAATGTTTTTGATGACATACAACTGGCATTGGCTGGGAGGGCAATCAGGTCCAATAGCACCTATCGAAGAAATTCGAACCGTTTTGAAATATGCAGTTTCTGTAGTGCCAAAGTCCAAAATTATGTTGGGTATACCTCAATACGCCTATGATTGGACTATTTCAGGGAATAAAAGAACAGGAAAAGCGTATTCCATACAGGGTGCCATTAATCAATATATCAATCATGAAAGTGAAATTTTTTACGATCAAAAAACAGCTTCACCTTGGTTTCGATATAAAGATAAAGAAGGAGCATTTCATGAGGTTTGGTTTGAAGATCCTCGCAGTTTAATTGCGAAACTTAGACTTGTTAAGGATTATGGATTGGGGGGAATGGGGTGCTGGCAATTAGGAACTTCTATACCTCAAACTAAAGACATTATGAACGGGGAATTTAATGTTCAAACCTATAAATAATAATAGGTAAATAAATATCAATTGCTCTGATATTCCTAAATTATCATCATTGGCGATGAGAAAAAATAATTAAAAATCGGAGGGAAATAAACGTGGATAGCAAAAACTGTGATTTTTCCCCTATGAAACAACAATTAATACAAGGAATTCAACATTTAATTTCCCACCTTCAATCTAATTTAGCAAAGCTTGGCGGTGAAGATTATTGCCTATTAAGTTGCTTGGAAGGTGCTAAAAATCAATTAGCGGATATCGAAACGATGGCAGCCTCCTTTTATTTAAATTGCTATTTATCAGCTTTCACGGATACATATGAGGATTTATCTATATCCGTACAGCATCTTTCTAAAAAAAGACATGGTGCATTAATTGTGGTTGAGAGAAGTCAGTCATTAGATTCTGTTATTCAAAAAGGAACGCCTATGGAGGCGGTAGTAACCAGCAAATTATTAGAGGCGATTTTTTATCCTGGAAATCCTCTTCACGATGGTGCTGTTTTAATTCGGGGGAATGTTGTTGTTTCTGCATCTAATGTTCTTCCTTTAACTAAAAGGAAAATCGGAAAGGAGAAAGTAGGAACAAGGCATCGGGCTGCACTTGGAGTAACCGAGCTAAGTGATGCCCTGGCTCTTGTTGTATCAGAGGAAACAGGCAAAATTTCTTTTGCATTGGAAGGAAATTTTTATCCAATCATTATGTCCGATCCTGTTCCGTTAGGTGAACAAGCAAAGACGGCCGAAAAAAATTAAAAAATACACTGTGATAAATTCTGACATATATTTTGGGGAACACCAAAACTTTATGTGTATTTCCTGATAATAGGATACTTCCTAACTATTTTAAAGTAAAAATCATTTACAGTTTTTTAGCGAAAATGAATTTTAATAAGCACGTTCCTACTCAGTATTCCCGTAAATATATAACATGCTTATTTAGTTTACAGAACTACTCGAACGAGAAAGCCCACTCCTTTAGGGGTGGGATGAAAGTGAGGTCAGATACGGAGTGCCACGAAACAGAAGGTTTGTGGTACTTCAAGTATCTGAATAATATCGTAATGTCCTCGGTGTTTCCCCTTGTGTTTTTATTTTCAAAATACTATAATTATTATAGGAACGTGTGTTTGTGTCGAAAGGTGTTCACGAATGGCAAAAACAACTTCACCAAGTTTTATATTATCGCTAGAGTTAACAAAAAACTCTCTTTTATTTTTGGTAGCTTTTGATGAAATAGAAATATGTAGAGTAATGTACAATACGGTATTAGGCCAATATTTGAAATTAGAAAAACAAATGAAACGTGAAAAACGATATAAAAAACTCCTTCGTCAATTAAAAGCTGTTTCGAAAAAAATAGAGAAAGATAAAGAAAATAAAGCTTTGATGAAGGATAAAAAACAAATTCAAAATGAATTAAAAACTGTAAGAGAAAAGTACCACCTAACGGAATACGACTCTCATGTATGGGTGAAACCGATTCGTGAACACTTCGGAAATCAAGTGAATTCCGCTGTTGCTCAAAAAGTAGCGACCGGAGCTTGGAATACTTTTAGTAGAAAATTGTTTGGGAAAGCTAAAAAAGTTCGTTTCATTCGGAAGGATGAAATGGATAGTTTTGAAGGGAAAACCAACACAACAGGTTGGAGATATGTCGATGGATCTATCATTTATAAGGATCTGCATTCTCCATTAATGGTGAAAAATAAAGATCAATATACTTTAGAAATTATTCGTCATTTAGATAAGAAAAAGGAGTTTTCTTATAAGATAACATCAAAAGGGGAAATAAAAACTGTTCAGGATTTTTATCGTGTGAAATATGTCCGTATCGTAAAGAAAGAAATTCGCGGAAAGGTTCGTTTATTTGCCGATCTAGTCATTTCCGGTTATCCACCCTCAAAAAATAGAAAACTTGGTGATGGAAAAGTAGGTTTGGATATTGGTACATCTACCCTAGCTGTTTCTTCTTTCACGAAAGTTTCGTTGGAAAATTTAGCCGAACAAGTAAAAGAAGTTTCTCGCCAAATAAAACTAACGCAAAGAAAGATGGACCGCTCGAAACGTGCCACAAATCCAACCTACTTTCATTTTGACGGGACAATCAAAAAAGGCAAGAAATTCTGGGTATGTTCGAACCGATATACAATCCTTCGTTCTAACCTTAAAGAGCTTTATCGGAAACAAGCGGCTATTCGAAAATTATCTCATCGAACATTAGCGAATAGACTTTTAGAATTAGGCGACACGTTCTATACGGAAACAATGAATTTTAAAGCACTGCAAAAACGAAAAAAGGAAACCGAAGTTTCCGAAAAGACGGGTAAATATAAACGGAAAAAGAGGTTTGGAAAGACACTAGGACATAGAGCTCCGGCAATGTTTGTTTCTATATTAGAAGAAAAAGTAAAACGTCTTGGTGGTTCATTTGTAAAAGTTAATACGCATACCTTTAAGGCAAGTCAGTATTGTCACGTACGAGATGATTATATAAAGAAATCTTTGTCACAGCGTTGGCATCAGATAGAGGAAAACACGAAAATTCAAAGGGATTTATATTCGGCATTTTTGTTAATGAACTCCAATGCATCTGGAACGAAAGCAGATCGAACACTTTGTAATGAAACATTTCATATTTTTAAAAAACTACACGATGTTGAAGTAAAAGAAATATTAGATCAAAAAAAGATGATCCTGAATTCAGGCATCATCCAAAATAATTGATGGAATGATAGTAGCGGTTTGATACAACCGAACTCGTGAGAGATGAGAGATACTGTCGGAAAAGGAAACGAATGTTTCCTTGACAGTGAATGTTCTGGAGGAAATTGTCCCAGTATCTGTAACCCTAGATGCCGAGCATACATTTGTATGATCTGTGGCTGCCGGTCAGATGAAAGCAATAGATTCAGAACCCCACTGCTTTAGCTGTGGGAGTATCAGGGGAGGGGACTGTAATGTTCATCCGTATAGTTCGACAGGGAGATTCAATGGAGAAGAAGTATTCGCAATGAAGAGTGTAAGGCACCATCTTAAATAAACGGTCTTTTTTTGTTTCCATATTTATTTTTGACAAATTTCAACAATTTTCGTAGATTGATAGCGGATGCAAAAAGTTGTGCTATAATATAAATAAAAACACAGCATAGGATAAGGAGTAATAGCAATGTTGAAAGATCTTTTTATGGGCTTATCTAAAAACCAATTGTTGAATACAGCAGCTAAAAAATATGGCTTAAAATTAGGTGCACAAAATGTTGTAGCAGGTACAAATATTGCGGAAACGATTCAAAGCATTAAAGAACTTAACTCCCACGGAATTTCTTGTACAGTCGATAACCTAGGAGAATTTGTTTATAAAGAAGAAGAGGCTCTTGAAGCAAAAGAACAAATCCTTGCTGTTATTGAGGCAATTCATGTAAACAAAGTAGATGCTCATATCTCATTAAAACCAACACAATTAGGGTTGGATATTGACCATGAATTCTGCTTAAATAACATAGAGGAAATTGTTGATAAAGCAAATAACTATGGTATTTTTGTGAATTTTGATATGGAAGATCACAGTCATTTAGATCCATCATTTGACTTATTAGATGAACTGTCTAAAAAATATGATAATGTTGGAACTGTTATTCAAGCTTACTTCTTCCGTGCAGAAGAAGACATCGAAAAATATAAGAATTTTCGCCTTCGTATTGTAAAAGGTGCTTATAAAGAGCCAGAAGAGCTTGCTTATCAAGATAAGAAAGATATTGATGCAAATTATATTAAACTTATCGAATATCATTTATTAAATGGTAAATTTACATCTATTGCAACACATGATCATAATGTGATTAATCATGTGAAAAAATTTGTTAAAGCACATAATATTCCTAACGATAAATTCGAATTCCAGATGCTATATGGCTTCAGAAAAGATCTTCAACTTAAATTAGCAAGTGAAGGTTTCAACTTCTGTACGTATGTGCCATTTGGAAAAGACTGGTACGGATATTTCATGAGACGCCTTGCAGAAAGACCGCAAAACGTAAATCTAGTAGTGAAACAAGTGTTTAACAAGAAAACAAACACTATGATTGGTTTAGCTGCAGGGGCATTTGTATTGGGAAGACTGTCTAAGAAAAAGAACGACAAATAAATATTTTGGAAAATTTCTAGAGTGAATCTATGAATTTTTATTTTTTCCATTAAAACAACATTATAAAAATTATTTAACTGGCATTTTCTTTTTTTGATAAGAAAATGCCAGTTTCTTTTTTTTTTGTACAGATAAGTTCCTTTTAAATTGAATAAAAGCTAACAGCGTTAGAGGTTCGTTTTTTAAAAAACGTTTATATATATCTTTGGTCCTAATTAGATCTCGACAAAATTAGCAAAAATCGACAAAAAAGGATAGAGATTTTTTATTTAATATCTTAAAATTTTCTATATAAAGAAATACTCAAATTCGTTGGATTATATTATAAAATGCATAAATGGTATTTTCATAGAATAGTCGTAGTTCATACTATTAAATGGATATAGAGAAACGAAGGAAGATTGGAGTGATAGAGTGGCGTGCGCTTACTACCGTTAGATAGATGTCAACCAGGGGTTATTTTAGGTAAATCTATATACCATGAGAATGGGAAAGTCTTGTTAAAGCAAGGAACAAAACTAACTAATATTTTAATTGCTAGTTTAAAAAGATTTCATATCTATACTATTTATATAGAAGATGAAATATCTGAAGGCATTGAGATTGTGGAATCTTTACCGGAACCAATACTAATTGAAGCAATGGGAGTCATAACACAGGGAATAAATAATATCGTCGCATTAAATTCCGACCATTCAAATTTTCAAGGAATGATGAAATCAGGAAGAGTCATAAGAAGTTTTCAAAAAATCTTTAGAGACATTTTAGTATCTTTAAAAGATAATCCAACCGCTTTGAATTTATTGGCAACTGCAAAAATACATGATAATCATGTTTACACTCATAGTTTAAATGTAGCTATCTATGCTTGTCAGCTAGCTATTGAGAATGGCTTGCCTCTTAAAACCATTGAAGATATTGGGTTAGGGGCCATGCTGCATGATATAGGGAAAATGTATATATCTCCGGAGATTTTAAATAAACCTGGAAAGCTCACAGAGGATGAATTCAATCAAATGAAGTCACATTGTCAAATTGGGTTTGATATACTTCGGAAGGTTCATGAAATTCCTTTAACAGTAGCCCATTGTGCTTTTCAACATCATGAAAGAATAGATGGAACCGGATATCCTAGAGGCCTAAACGGAGTAGAAATACATAAATATGCAAAAATATTGAGTGTGGCGGATGTTTTTGATGCAGTGACCAGCCATCGGGTTTATCGTCCTGCGTTGTTGCCACACAAAGGTCTAGAACTGCTTTATGCTGGAGTGGATATACAATTTGAACGTAAACAAGTTGAATTATTTAAAAAGTGTATTGCGATCTATCCACAGGGTATGACGGTTAAATTAAATGATGGAAGATCTGGGATAGTATCAAACTATAATTTTCATTCAGCTGGGCGACCTCAAATAAGAATAATTAATGATGAAGAAGGACAGGAGATCACCCCATATGAAATTGATCTAACAGCAGTTGATAATCTTACTGTAGAGATAATTGATGCCGACCCATTATTGTATTAATAAACATCCTCTTATCAGACCTATTTAATTTTCAGACTTAGTACAAAAAGAATAGTTCTAGATTTATTCTTTTGATGATATTAATTACAACAATTGAAAATTGACATTAAGGGATAATAGAACATCCTTTTCATATACTCGCTCAACATGCTTTATCCATACTACTTCATCAAGTAATAATGATTGAATGTTGATTTACCATCAATAGGCTCCATTTGTATGGATTATTTGTAAAAAGGTTTTGAGCATAATTTTAATATCCAAGATGATGGACTGATTATGAATATAGGCTAAATCCAATTCAATCATTTTGTCGAAACTAAGAATACTTCTGCCGCTTACCTGTGATAATCCAGTACAGCCTGGGCGAACAAGTAAACGTTGCATTTCATACTCATTATATTTCTGAACCTCTGATGGCAAAGGGGGGCGTGGACCGACAAGGCTCATATCCCCCCTTAATACATTCCAAATTTGCGGAAGCTCATCAATACTTGTTTTACGAATGACTTTCCCGACTTTTGTAATCCGTGGATCATTTTTGATTTTAAATAGCGGACCAGTTGCCTCATTATATTGGATCAGATTTTTTAATTGGGTATCCGCATTTGGTATCATGGAGCGAAATTTATATATGTAAAAGGCTTTTCCGTTTTTTCCAATGCGAAGCTGTTTATAAATCACTGGTTGCTGCGGTGATTCCAGTTTAATACAAATTGGAACGATCAACAAAATCAATGAAAACAGAATAATTCCTAGTATAGCTCCAACAATATCCGTTAGTCTTTTTGCTAATGAAAACCCCATTCCTCTTTTCATACGGACACTTTAACCTTCTTTCAGTTAGTTTCCCTTACCACATTTTAAAGGACGGTTAGCTAGGGCAATAACCGCCACTAAATATTCGATTGTTTCAACCCCCAATTAAAAATGGAAGTTTTCAATTTATATTTATGAGGTAGGGAAATTGTTGAATCCGCATTTGTACCACCATACTCAAAATGGGCTATAAAATATTTACTATCACTGTCCTTCCTTTTTTGTACGATTGGTTGACGCAACTAAATGTTGAATTTGAACAATGACCGCTTTCAATCGCTTTCTTTTTCCTTAAATGATGGCAAACCATCGAACCAGGGATGCATACACTATATTGGATGCATAGGGTGAAGGAGTGTGGAAATTGAAAGTTAATCGCCTTGTTTATTTTTTTCAATATTATCCAACAAATAATTACAAAAGTTATCTAGGCATGCTCTTCGGGCTAACTGGTGCATTAATTGGCTTATATATTTGGTGGGATTCTTTTCTTCAACACTCCGGAATAGGAGAGTATGATGTAAAAGTCGAATTAAGTTTATTTCTTTTTATTCCTTGCATAGTGGCATTGCTTGCGGTAATTTGTCAAAAAACCTATTTAATGTGGGTTGCTTCGCTATTAAGCTTCCCTATTTTTTATAAGCTTTTTGTAAGAGACGACAACATTCCTTATCTTGACTATTTGCCTGTAATATTTTTTATTGCATCATCCCTTTTCATGTACACAACCACTTTAAGGAGAAAGGATAAAGAAGAATTAGCACAAATCATATCAGAAGAAGTGAAGAGGATCGAAAAAGAAGTATTTAGATGGTGGAGTGAAATTACATTTGAAGAGAATCCGCTTTTAAACAAAGAGTTAACCACTTTCGGACTGGCGAGTATGTATCAACATAACATTAGGTATGCGAAAGAGATAAAAAGGAACTATGAGAAGTATGTAAAGTCTAGAGGGCAACCTTTCGCAAATACGTACAGGCTTGGAGTGTTTTACTATATTACAAGATCATATGGAGTATGGGACTTAAAACGGATCATTGGCGACACGACGATGTATACCTTTCAAGGCAAAGAGAAAAGTGGCGAGTATATCGGAAATCACCATTTCGGATATATGGGAGCAGCAGCAGGGTTTAGCTGTAAAGTGCTAAGAATCTCAGCAGGAATGTATCAAGTTTACTCTGGAACCTCCAATTGGAGATATTTGTTTTCCTTTTTTGACAACCCCGAGGATTCCAATGCGATTGCAGATGGCTGCTCCGATTATGATAATGGTTATAAATTTTAATTTTTTATATTGGACTCGGTGAACTTTAACTGTCCCTCTTTTAATAATGGTTGACGATTAAGGCTCGTTGCTGGAAAAATAAACGTCCACGGCATGCTGGTAGCAGGTTCGATTTTCAGTGCAGGGAGAGTAAAGGAATGTGCAGCGACGATATTCTCTTCCTCCCAGTACTGAAACATTTGGTTGTGAAAAGAAATCACTTGTTCGCTGAAATTTTGGACAAGCACGGTTACGAGCAATTCTCCTTTGTGATTCATCGCTTCCCATAAAGGTGTTAGAGCAATGCTTTTATTAGTAGATATGATTGTTTTTAGAAAGACCTGTTGAATAAGTTCCCGATCTCTTTCTGATATTGTTTTGTCCCACGCCGACTCAAATTGAAGATTTTGCATTGATAACGCCTCCTTTAACATGTATTTTACCATAAGCTTGAGCTAGTGCATTGTTACGAAGAGTGAGGCGTACCAACGAACTTATTATGGTAACAATCAGACGAAGAACGTGCCCGTAACAGAGTGAACTGGAGAGTTAAGGTAACAATCAGACGATAAACGTGCCCGTAGCCGCGTGAACTGGGGAGTTAAGGTAACATTCAGTCAAAGAACGTGCCCGTTGCCACGCAAAAGGAAGAACAAAGGTAACAATTAGACGAAGAACGTGCCCGCAGCCACGCGAAACGAAGAGCAAAGGTAACAATCAGAGTAAGAACGTGCCCGTTGCCACGCAAAAGGAAGAACAAAGGTAACAATCAGACGATGAACGTGCCCGAAGCCACGCGAAATGAAGAACAAAGGTAACAATCAGACGAGGAACGTGCCCGTTGCCACGCAAAAGGAAGAACAAAGGTAACAATCAGAGTAAGAACGTGCCCGTTGCCACGCAAAAGGAAGAACAAAGGTAACAATCAGACAAAGAACGTGCCCGCAGCCACGCGAAACGGAGAAAAGGTAACATTCAGATGTAGAATGTACTCGCTGCCATGCAAATCGAAGTGCAACTTTCCGCAACTTTCAACAGAAGAAGCATACCTAATCTATTTTTCTACTCTAAACATAGTTTTCCTCTCGAACTTCGCATTTCCCTAAATAGTTATTGTAATATAAGGATATAATAATTCCTTTTTTGAGGTGAATAAATAAATAGAATTACCAAAAGAATTTCTTATTAAAATGAAAGACTTATTAAAAGATGAATATGATCATTTTTTAAGAAGCTATGAACAATAGAAAATTCAAAGCTTGCGTGTGAACACATTAAAGGTATCGATAGATGAATTTTTAAGCATAAATCCTTTCCAATTAGAAAGGATTCTATGGGTGAAAAGTGGGTTTTTTTATCAAGAGGAAGATCGCCCAGGTAAACATCCATATCATGAAGCTGCTCTGTATTATATTCAGGAGCCGAGTGTGATGGCGGTTGGAGAGATTGTAGATCCACAACCGGGAGAAAAAGTGCTGGATTTATGTGCTGCCCCAGGTGGGAAATCTACCCATATGGCTGCGAAAATGAAGCAACAAGGACTTTTGTTAACAAATGAAATTTATCCTGCGAGGGCAAAAATTCTCTCGCATAATGTGGAACGAATGGGAATCAAAAAAGTTGTTGTGACCAATGAGGCGCCAGTAAAATTAGCAGAACAGAACGATTTCCAACCTTTTTTGACAGGATCTTAGTTGATGCACCGTGTTCTGGAGAAGGTATGTTTCGTAAAGACCCTAGGGCAAGAGAAGAATGGAGCTTAGAGAATGTTTCAGCATGTGCTGTCCGTCAATTGGATATTCTTGGGCACGCGGCAACCATGCTGCGTCCAGGAGGGAGACTCGTATATTCAACTTGCACCTTCTCCCCGGAAGAAAATGAAGGGGTCATTAGCCGATTTTTAGAAAAAGATTCCCGATTAGAGATAGAAGATGTTCACGTATACGAAGGTTTTGATCATGTCCGGAAAGAGTGGGTATTTGATGCGGCAACGGATATCGAAAAAACCATTCGAATTTGGCCGCAGCAAGTACGTGGAGAAGGTCACTACATAGCAGTTCTTCGAAAAGCATACAGCGAAGAAACATCTAAATGGAAATATGCGGAAAACGTAAAAGATCAAAGACAATTAAAGGATTTTTTCCAATTTGCGAACGAAGGACAAATTAACACATTCACCAAATAGTGAGTTTGTTATCTTTGGTGATCAGTTATACCTATTGCCGGAAGGAATGCTTTCTTTGAAAAATTTAAAAGTCATTCATCCGGGCTGGCATATAGGCACGATCAAGAAAAATCGCTTTGAACCGTCCCATGCATTAGCATTGTCTTTAAAAGAGGATGAAGTGAAGAACACGTGGAACTTGGATAATAATTCTCCAGAGATTATGGCTTATTTAAAAGGGGAATCGATTAAAGCGGAAGGTCCAAAAGGCTGGTACCTTGTGCAGGTAGATGGTTTTTCTATTGGATGGGGAAAGCTTGCAGATGGCGTATTAAAAAATCATTTTCCAAAAGGGTTAAGATGGATGGGAGTTTAAATGGGAGATAACAAGTTAGTTGAAATAAATAGCACAGTTATTCTTCCCTCTGGTGATTTTCTAGGTATGCTATTTTTTTCGTATATGAAAAGAGGGGGATGGAAAGTGAAGGTTTTAATCGCTATGGATTCGTTCAAGGGCAGCATCTCCTCCATTGAAGCAGGAAAGGCTGTTGCTTCTGGAATTAAACATGTATTTCCAAATGCAAAAACCATTGTTCTTCCACTGGCAGATGGTGGGGAAGGAACAGTAGAATCACTAGTGTATGCGACACACGGTCAAATAATAAATATACAAGTAACTGGTCCCCTGAATGAAAAAGTTCGATCTTCGTATGGAATTTTAGGAGATGGAAAAACTGCTGTAATAGAAATAGCCGCAGCATGCGGGCTCACTCTCCTATCGGAAGAAAAGCGGAATCCGGCAATAACAACTACTTTTGGGGTCGGAGAACTTATCGTTGATGCAATCAATCGCGGCTGTCGTGATTTTGTTATCGGGCTTGGAGGAAGTGCTACGAATGATGCCGGAGTGGGAATGCTCCAAGCTTTAGGATACCGTTTTTTAAATAAACAAAATCAAGAAATTGGTATGGGGGGACATGCGTTAATACATATTGAAAAAATCGACAAATCCAATGTTCATCCTGAATTAAAAAGCTGTACATTTCATGTTGCCTGTGATGTCAATAATCCTCTTTATGGACCGAATGGTGCCGCATATATTTATGGTCCGCAAAAAGGGGCTGACCACAAAATGGTTGCGGAGCTAGATAAAGGACTTCAACATTTTGCTGGGGTTATGCATAGACAATTTGGAATGAATATTCATAATATTGCCGGTGCCGGTGCAGCTGGTGGATTAGGTGCGGCATTTGCAGGATTTTTAAACGGCAAGCTTCAATCCGGAATTCAATTGGTTTTAGAAACTCTTCAAATAGAGAGGCATATGGGAAACACTGATTTTGTTATCACAGGGGAAGGCAGATTAGATGCGCAAACGTCTATGGGAAAGGCTCCTAGCGGGATTGCGAAGTTGGCTGAAAAATATCATATTCCCGTTATCGCTCTAGCTGGTGGAGTATCAAATGATTCGCTTGCATTGAATAATATTGGTATTACTTCTTATTTCTCGATTCTAAATGAGCCAATGGTTTTGGAGTATGCTATGAATCCAGAGAAAACATACGAGAATCTGCAATCTACATCACGACAAATTTTTCGATTGATTCACTCGATTATGACGAGGGGAAATCGTTGACACCATTAATAACTATGTGATAAATAATAAATGATTAGCACTCGACGTGATAGAGTGCTAAAATTATGAATAGACCTTATTTACATTTTGAAAGGAGATATCATAATGTCAAAAAAAGAGTTTAAAGCTGAATCTAAAAGGCTTCTAGAGATGATGATTAACTCGATTTATTCTCAAAAGGAGATCTTTTTAAGAGAGTTAATTTCTAATTCTAGTGATGCGATTGATAAAATCTATTACAAAGCGCTAACAGATGAAACATTGAGTTTTAATAAAGAAGATTATTTTATCACAATTGAAGCGGATAAAGACAACCGTTTATTAAAGATTTCCGATACGGGAATCGGGATGACAAAAGAAGATCTTGAAAATCATCTTGGAACGATTGCAAAAAGTGGTTCACTTGCGTTTAAAAGCGAAACGGAATTGAAGGATGGCCATGATATCATCGGTCAATTTGGTGTAGGTTTTTATTCTGCTTTTATGGTAGCGGACGTTGTGACGGTTATCAGCAAGGCATTGGGCAGTGAAGAAGCTTACAAGTGGGAATCCACTGGTGCTGACGGATACAGTATCGAGCCATGTGAAAAAGAAACTGTCGGTTCAGAGATTATTTTAAAAATCAAAGAAAATACCGAAGATGAGTCCTATGATGAGTATTTAGAAGAGTATCGTTTAAAATCGATTATCAAAAAATATTCCGATTTCATTCGCTATCCTATCAAAATGGAGGTTACAGGCAGTAGACCGAAAGAGGGAAGCGATAACGAGTTTGAGGACTACAAAGAGGAACAAGTTATCAATAGTATGGTTCCGATTTGGAGAAAAAATAAAAGCGAGTTAACAGACGAGGATTACGAGAATTTTTATCAAGAAAAGCGTTATGGGTTTGATAAGCCGATTAAGCATATTCATATCAGTGTTGATGGAACGGTACGCTATAATGCGATTCTGTTCATTCCGGAAAATATTCCATTCGATTACTATACGAAGGAATTCGAAAAGGGCTTAGAGCTTTATTCTAGCGGCGTATTAATCATGGAAAAATGTGCGGATTTGCTTCCTGACTATTTCAGTTTTGTTAAAGGGATGGTCGATTCCGAAGACTTATCGTTAAACATTTCAAGGGAAATCCTACAACAGGATAAACAATTGAAGTTCATTGCGAAAAACATTAAGAATAAAATTAAGCGTGAATTAGAAAGTTTGCTGAAGAATGATCGCGAGAAATACGAAGCTTTCTACAACTCTTTTGGCAGACAGCTGAAATTCGGAGTTTACAGTGATTTTGGACAAGACAAAGAGGTACTTCAAGATTTAGTGATGTTCTATTCATCTAAAGAAAAGAAATTAGTTACTTTAGACGAATATGTATCCAGAATGCCGGAAGATCAAAAATATATTTACTATGCAACTGGTGAAACAAATGAAAGAATTGAAAAGCTTCCGCAAACAGAACTTGTAGCGGATAAAGGCTATGAAATTCTTTATTTTACAGATGATATCGATGAATTCGCTATTAGAATGATCATGAACTATAAAGAAAAAGAATTTAAATCGGTATCGAGCGGGGACCTTGGAATTGAGGAAGAGAACAAGGAAACTAGTGAATCCGAAGAAAAAGAAAACAAAGATCTGTTTGAATTCATGAAAGAGGTACTGGAAGGCAAAGTGAAAGATGTAAAAGTTTCTAAGCGTCTAAAAACACATCCAGTTTGTTTAACTACAGAGGGTGATTTGTCCATTGAAATGGAGAAAGTCCTTAATGCGATGCCGAATAACCAAAATATTAAAGCAGAAAAGGTATTGGAGATTAATGTGAACCATGAGGTGTTCCAATCCTTGAAAAATGCCTATGAAAACGATAAGGACAAGCTGAAGCTATTCACAAGCTTATTGTATAACCAAGCATTATTAATTGAAGGCTTGCCAATTAGCGATCCAGTTGAGTTTACGAATGATATTTGTAAAGTGATGGTTTGATGAAAGGAAGACACTCGATTTTTTCGGGTGTCTTTTTAATAAGGCTGTTTTCGTCATTTTTTATAAATTCTAAAAGAACTTGGTTTCGGGGCATATTTTCTTATAAAGTTTATTCATTTTAACCCCAAAAAGGTTATTACCTAAAGTTATCGTATACAATAGCAACAAAGTTTAAGAAATGCTGTTTTCGCAAAGATTGTTGCTTTCGTATAAGTATATAATCTTTGAAATGGATAGGATTCGCGCTCTTTT
>NZ_JBYSWK010000063.1:0-24017 GCF_058781025.1 Heyndrickxia sp. FW510-T9
TCGACTGAGATAAAGGAAACACAGTGAGGTAGTTCACGAACTGATGTTGACTTATCGTAGGGAGGAGACGTAGAAATACGCTAGCCGATAGGCGCTGGAGCTAGATTCAAATACGACGATTTTCGGTTTCTTATTTCTTCTCAGTATTTAGTTTTGAGGGAATAAAATGAAGAAATTCTAAAAAAACCCTTGAAAATTCACTAAAAATCATTATAATTAAGTTTGTCTTAATTAAATGACTGCTTTTAAGCAGTGAAGAAAAAGAAATAATGATCTGGTAATTATGGCGAGAAGGTCACACCCGTTCCCATCCCGAACACGGAAGTTAAGCTTCTCAGCGCCGATGGTAGTTGGGGGCTCTCCCCCTGCAAGAGTAGGACGTTGCCAGGTTGTTATTATTCCGCAGTAGCTCAGTGGTAGAGCTATCGGCTGTTAACCGATCGGTCGTAGGTTCGAGTCCTACCTGCGGAGCCATTGCTTCCATAGCTCAGCAGGTAGAGCACTTCCATGGTAAGGAAGAGGTCACCGGTTCGAGCCCGGTTGGAAGCTTACTTAAATAACATCAAGATTGGCCCGTTGGTCAAGCGGTTAAGACACCGCCCTTTCACGGCGGTAACACGGGTTCGAATCCCGTACGGGTCACCACTATATGAATTAAGTTGGAGGATTAGCTCAGCTGGGAGAGCACCTGCCTTACAAGCAGGGGGTCGGCGGTTCGATCCCGTCATCCTCCACCATAAATATGCCGGCCTAGCTCAATTGGTAGAGCAACTGACTTGTAATCAGTAGGTTGGGGGTTCAAGTCCTCTGGCCGGCACCAGTAGATTGTCGGAGGGGTAGCGAAGTGGCTAAACGCGGCGGACTGTAAATCCGCTCCTTCGGGTTCGGCGGTTCGAATCCGTCCCCCTCCACCATTTTTTAAAAAATATTTTAAAACCTTTTGGACATAATAGTAGTGTCTTTTTTCTTTTCAATGGGCTATAGCCAAGCGGTAAGGCAACGGACTTTGACTCCGTCACTCTCTGGTTCGAATCCAGATAGCCCAGCCATTTTTTTTTGCCCTTTTTTTGGTACTTATATAAGTCGTAAATTGTTTCATAATAAAAGAGCACAGCTAACACAACGAGCCATTAGCTCAGTCGGTAGAGCACGATGAATAATCTTCGAAGCGATACATCCAGCGTACAGCTTGAGCTACAACTTGAATAAGCTTACTGAAAGCTGGACGAAGCGATCAGCATTTAATCGTAAATGAAAAAACATATTCGGCGCAGTTCAGCGTACCAATCGAGCCGCAACTTGAATAATCTTTCTGAGATTGGGACGTCGTAGATGCACCTAGAAAGAAAGCAATATAACATCTGTTTTACAATCTAAATTACGAGCCATTAGCTCAGTCGGTAGAGCATCTGACTTTTAATCAGAGGGTCGAAGGTTCGAGTCCTTCATGGCTCATCTTACATAAAATCCTTATTGGAAAAATAAGTAGTTCTGATACTGTGAAATAAATATACTAGATGATTCGAATAAGTTATCAAGTTATAGCTTAATAATACATAGAAAAGCATGGATAATAAGTGAAATCCATGCTTTTTTCTATTTTTGAGGACACTGGGACGTTATTTTCATGAATAATGCTATTTTAGAGGTTTATGCGGACACAGAGTACGCTATTTACCAAAAATCATGCAAAAATGTCAGCTTTTTAGCTAAATAACGGAACGTAAGTCCTATAACAACGTGAAATCATCGTATTTGTCACAGATAGCGGAACGTAAGTCCGCTTATTCTACATTATGCATCTATAAGATATCTGATAGAGAAAAAGCCGAGAGGACAGTACCGAGATATTTCTTCGACAAACACCAAACCAACAAGGAAGCCCACGTTATTTATGAAAAAACTGAATATATATACAAAAAAATGTCGAGTTGAGTCATTTCTTTTTCCTGTATAAAATAGGGATATACGAGGGAAGGAGTGGGTTCTATAATGAAAAAGAATATTTCAATTCTTGGAGTCCCAATGGATTTAGGTCAAACTCGCAGAGGAGTTAATATGGGCCCAAGTGCAATCCGCTATGCAGACGTTGTAGAGCGTATTGAAAATCTTGGTTATGAAGTAAATGATATGGGCGATATAGAAATTGGCAAGGCTGAAAGACTACATGACCCAGAATTAAATTTGCGCAATTTGAAAGCGGTTGCAGATGCTAGTGAATTATTAAGCACTAAAGTTAATGAAATAGTTGAAAAAGGTGATTTCCCACTGATTTTAGGAGGGGATCATAGTATCGCCATTGGTACATTGGCGGGGGTTGCTAAGCATTATAAAAACCTTGGAGTCATTTGGTACGATGCACATGGAGATTTGAACATTCCGGAAACTTCTCCTTCAGGCAATATTCATGGAATGCCACTTGCGGCTAGCTTAGGACACGGAAATGATTTGTTAACAGACATTAGTGGCTACAGTCCAAAAGTAAGACATGAAAATATTGTTATCATTGGGGCAAGAGATTTAGATGAGGGAGAAAGAGAATTAATTAAGGAAAAAGGCATTAAAGTTTTTACAATGCATGAAATAGATCGTCTTGGTATGACAAGAGTAATGGAAGAAACCATAGAATACTTAAAGAAACGAACAGACGGTGTACATTTATCCTTGGATTTAGATGGATTAGATCCTAGCGATTGTCCAGGTGTAGGAACCCCTGTTATGGGCGGTATTACATACCGTGAAAGTCACCTTGCAATGGAAATGCTTGAAGAGTCAGGAATTATCACTTCTGCAGAATTTGTAGAGGTAAATCCAATTCTTGATGATAAAAATAAAACAGCAAGTGTAGCTGTTGGATTAATGTGTTCTTTGTTTGGAGAAAAATTACTATAAATATTGAAGCAGTAGTACGGAAGTAACTACTGCTTCTTCTATTTTTCTAAATTCCTTTTTAAAGTTTCATAATGATTAAGCAATTTATCTAATCTGTCACTTGCTTGAATAACTTGTTCGTTGGCAAAAGAGGACTTTAATGCAAGTTCAATCATTTCTTTTCGCTTTTCTTCAATATTAGATTTTATCTCCTGCATCTTCATATTTTGGCCTCCTCTTTTCGATAAACTTGTCCTTCAAAGCTTAGTAAATTATTGGTGTATTCATTATTATTTACTATTTATCCATTTTTATAAAAAATCAAACATTGATTGGTAAATATTTGATAAAATATAGGTATATAATTTTTGAAACCTTTTTGCTATTCATTCGTATCAATGTATAGCCGCTAGGGCGGAGGGAAACCAGATGGAAGTGCTTGTACAAAAGAGAATAAAGCAAGTTTTAAAAGGTGACCGTAATGCTTATGAAGACATAGTAGAAATATATAAAAACAAGGTTTTTCAAATATGCTATCGTATGTTGGGGAATCGTCATGATGCAGAGGAGATTGCACAAGAAGCATTTATTCGTGCATATTTGAATATTCAAAGCTTTAAGCAGGAGCGAAAGTTTTCTACATGGCTATATCGAATTGCCACTAATTTATGTATAGATCGATTGAGAAAGAAAAAACCAGATTATTATTTAGATGCAGAAGTATCTGGGACAGATGGACTTACCTTGTATTCGCAGATTCCTTCCAATGACCTGCTACCTGACATGGAAGTGGAGCATATGGAATTACACGAGAACATACAACAAGCCATTTACCGGTTACCAGAAAAGTATCGTACCGTAATTGTATTAAAATACTTAGAGGATTTATCTTTAAATGAGATTAGCGAAATGATGAATTTACCTCTTGGAACGGTTAAAACAAGAATACATCGAGGACGAGAAGCACTTCGGAAGCAACTTCGAAATTTATAGAGAGGATGAGAACGAAATTGAATACTTGTTCTGAAAAAATTATTCTCTATATGCATGAATATTTAGATGGTGAACTAGCAGCGAATGATGAACAAGTGCTTAAAGAACATATACAACAATGTCCTAAATGCGGGAAACATTTTCAAGAGCTGAAGAAAACCGTTGCGTATGTTAAAAGCACTTCGCATATACATGCCCCTAAAGATTTTACAGAAAAAGTGATGGGACTTTTACCGAAGAGGAATTTTTCGGATAGAGTAAAAAGGTGGATTCGTGTACATCCGCTTTTGGTTGCAGCTTCTCTTTTTATTATTTTAATGGGTGGTACTATTTTCTCCATGTGGAGTGATGATCAGGAGTTTTCCTTTACAAATAAACCGCATTTAATAGTGAAGGATCACACAGTAATAGTGCCGAAAGGAGAAGTCGTTAAAGGTGATCTTGTTGTGAAGAATGGCAATCTCCGAGTAGATGGAAAAATTGATGGGGATGTTACCGTTATTAACGGGAAGAAATATATGGCGTCAGCTGGCAATGTTACGGGAAATGTAAAAGAAATTAATGAAATATATGACTGGCTATGGTTTGAAATGAAGGATATTGGAAAAAGAATTGGAAGCTTTTTTAAATGAAAAATGGGGAGGCAATTATGGAATGATTGTTTCCTTTTTCTTTAGTTTTATTTAATTGTGGTATAATAATATATAAGCAATTTAGGTTGCTTTTCGTTCTATGTTGAAATCACGGTATTGCTTTTTATGAAAATTTACATGGTTTTCGATTAATAAGCAATGATTAGGAGAATTTGATTAAAAACTAATGGAGGACAAAAGATGTCGTTTGCTAATTTCACTGTCTTAGATTATCTATCCAGTATAGTAGACATACTCCTCGTTTGGTACGTGATATATAAACTGTTAATGGTGATTCGCGGTACTAAAGCGGTTCAGCTGTTAAAGGGAATCATTGTCATCGTTCTTGCTAGAGCATTAAGTGGTGTTCTTGGATTTAATACGTTAAGTTGGATGATTGACAAAGTGATTACATGGGGATTTTTAGGAGTAATTATCATCTTCCAGCCAGAGCTGAGGAGAGCGCTCGAACAATTAGGTCGAGGAAAACTCTTTTCGCGTGGAAATGTTCAAGAGGATGAAGAACGTAATCGGATTATTGAATCCATTGTCAAAGCAACAAGCTACATGGCTAAACGTAGAATTGGGGCATTAATCTCATTTGAAAGGGAAACAGGGTTGAGTGATTACATAGAAACGGGCATACCGCTTAATTCGGTGATATCCTCGGAGCTTTTAATTAATATATTCATTCCTAACACTCCTTTGCATGATGGTGCCGTCATTATTCAAAAAAACCAAATTGCTGCGGCAGCATGTTATTTACCATTATCTGAAAGTCCTTTTATCTCAAAAGAACTAGGTACAAGGCATCGAGCTGCTATCGGGATTAGTGAAGTGACGGATAGTGTGACGATGATTGTTTCTGAAGAAACGGGAAGCATTTCATTAACGAAAAATGGTGAATTACATCGTGACCTTACGATTGAGCAATTCAAACAATTATTGGAGAAAGAACTTTTTGATGTAGATCATGATAAACAGGCTTCCTCATCAAAGTGGAATTGGAGGGTGAAGAAGCATGGATAAATTTATGGAAAGCAAATGGTTTATGAGAATTCTTGCACTGCTCCTAGCCCTTTTACTATTTACTTCGGTGCATGATAATCAGAACTTATTCAAGGATATAAAATCAAATAGAGGCGAGGCAACGTTTCAAATGCCAGTCGTGCTTTATTATGATGAGGAAAATACGGTTGTAACTGGTGTTCCAAAATCAGTTGAAGTAACGATTTCCGGCCCGAATAATCTTGTTGAATTTGCGAAAAGCTCAAGAAATTTTAGCGTTTACGTGGATTTAAGCAATGCTAAGATTGGAAATCAGCGAGTAAAATTAAAAACAAAGGACCTCTCAGATAAAATACAAGCAAAAATCTCTCCTGCTGAAGTGGATGTATCTGTTCAGGAAAAGGTTACGGTAGAAAAGCCAGTTGAAGCTGAATTTAATTCGGATTTATTAGCGGAAGGCTTTGAAGCAGGTCAACCAACTGTGAATCCAAAGACAGTCAAGATCACTGGTGCAAGGGATGTAATTGATCGAATTAGCTATGTAAGAGCAGCAGTAAATGTGAATAAGAAGATTGATTCAGATATAGTGAAGTATTCTTCAGTACAAGTTCTAGATCGCAATTTAAATAAATTAAATGTTTCCGTGGATCCAGACACTGTTGAGGTCTCGATACCAGTGAAAAATCCAAGTAAAACAGTCCCGATTGCAATTAATCCAATCGGTAAAGAAAAAGATGGAGTTGTCATTGAAAGTATCTCTACAGACCCCAAAAACGTGACCATTTATGGTAGAAGTGATGTATTAAAAACACTTGATGCATTAACTTTAGACGTTGATATTAGTAAAATCGATAATGATACAGAACTTACTATTCCATTAAAGAGTCCAAATGGAATTAATAAACTGGATCCTGGTACCGTTAAAGTAAAGATAAAGGTACAGGATAAGGTGGAGCAAAAAACCTTATCCAATATTAAGGTTAGCAGTAAAGATTTAGATGATAATTATGATTTAGAATTCCTATCCCCTTCTGATGGTCTAGTAGACCTAAATGTGACGGGTACAAGCCAAGAACTTAAAAGCATAAACGATCATAGTTTTGATGTGTTTTTGGACTTAGCGGGGTTAAAGTCTGGCGATCATGAAGTGAATATAGAGGTTAATGGGCCTAACGGTGTATCATGGGAGCTGTCCAAAAAGAAGGCAAAGATTCGTTTAACAGAAAAAAGTCAAGGTAATGTATAGACAATGGATTTTAAAGAAGGAGAGAAAGATTGTATGGGTAAATATTTTGGAACTGACGGAGTAAGAGGGATTGCTAATTCAGAGTTAACGCCTGAATTAGCGTTCAAATTAGGACGTTATGGCGGTTATGTACTAACGAAAAATGCAGATCGTCCAAAAGTAATTATCGGACGTGATACTCGAATTTCTGGTCATATGCTAGAAGGCGCACTCGTTGCCGGTTTACTTTCTATAGGTGCAGAGGTTATGCGACTAGGAGTTTTATCTACTCCAGGCGTTGCTTTTTTAACAAAGGCATTAGGAGCACAAGCGGGAGTCATGATTTCGGCATCCCATAACCCAGTAGCGGATAATGGAATTAAATTTTTCGGTTCAGACGGGTTTAAGCTAGTAGATCAACAAGAGTTAGAAATTGAGGAACTGCTTGACCAACAAGAGGATATGCTGCCACGCCCAATTGGAAAAGACCTTGGAATGGTGAACGATTACTTTGAAGGCGGTCAAAAATATTTACAATTTTTAAAGCAAACGGTTGAAGAAGATTTTTCTGGAATACATATTGCATTAGATTGTGCGAATGGAGCAACTTCCTCCTTAGCTACGCATCTATTTGCTGATCTAGATGCAGATATTTCAACAATGGGAGCATCCCCTGATGGATTAAATATTAATGAAGGTGTTGGTTCCACACATCCGGAAAGTCTTGCTGCTTTTGTAAAAGAAAAAGGAGCGGATGTGGGTCTTGCTTTTGATGGTGATGGAGATCGCATGATAGCTATCGATGAAAACGGTGAAATCGTGGACGGAGATCAAATCATGTATATCTGTGCAAAATATTTAAAGACTGAAGGCAGACTAAAACATTCCACTGTTGTCTCGACTGTAATGAGTAATTTGGGATTTCATAAGGGTTTAGAGGAACTTGGTATTAAGAGTATCCAAACAGCAGTCGGAGATCGATATGTGGTAGAAGAAATGAAAAATAACGGCTATAACCTTGGTGGTGAACAATCTGGCCACGTTATCTTTTTAGATTATAATACAACTGGTGACGGGTTATTATCAGGAATCCAGCTCGTTAATATTATGAAGGCAACGAAAAAACCATTATCTGAATTAGCTAAGGAAATGAAGAAATTTCCACAAAAACTTGTAAACATAATGGTTTCTGATAAGTATCATGTGGCAGATAATGAAAATGTGAAGACTATTATTCAAGAAGTAGAATCAGAGATGGCAGGAAACGGACGCATCTTAGTACGTCCTTCCGGAACAGAGCCATTAGTTCGTATCATGGCAGAAGCACCGACAGAGGAAAAATGTGAAGAGTATGTACAGCGCATTGCAGACGTCGTGGAAAAAGAAATGGGATTAAAAGTAGAATAATAATATGGATATGCATACGGGTCACCTTTCCATTCCCGTATGCATATTTTAATTCTGTAATATTTATTATGGCTGTTTTCGAATAAATTTTTGTACTTGTTGTAAATCCAATATAATAGACTTAGTTTCGGCGAATCTTTTCTTAAAAAGAATACCTATTTTAAAGGCAAATGAGGAAGTTAATAAGATTTCCTTTTACAACAGCAACAAAGTTTAAGAAAATAGCGTTTATTATTGACGAGAAGCATCTGCATAAGGTAAGATTAGGATGCTTTTTATTTGGAATTAACAATATTTTGATAAGGAGGATAGTGATTAGGTTTATACAAAGCGCCAGAACTAAACGTAGATGTTTTAGTTGACGAGGTGGAGGAGTATCGAAGAATTCGGCGGATACCTCCCGGCTGCCACACACAGTCGAAGTCTTTTTCTTAAAACACTGGGGTGACTCAATGCACAAAGGGAAAAGAAATAGTGGAATAGATCCTATTCAATAATGAAGTCTTTGTTTCTGGATCACATTAGATGTGGATGGAATCCTTAGACGATTTTATGAAGAGGAACCTACCAAAATAAAAAGTAGAGATAAGGGGCAGGAATGCTCCTAGTATTCTTGCCCCTAATATTAGGGAGGAAGATACAAAATGTGTGGTATTGTAGGTTATATTGGACAAAGAGATGCGAAGGAAATTTTACTAAAAGGCTTAGAAAAGCTTGAATATAGAGGATACGATTCAGCAGGTATTGCTTTACAAAACGGTGATACTGTTCATGTTTTTAAAGAAAAAGGAAGAATTGCGGACCTTCGTGCGATTGTTTCGGAAGATGTTCATGCACCAACTGGCATTGGACATACACGATGGGCGACTCATGGTGTTCCAAGCAAAGGAAATGCACATCCGCATCAAAGTACTTCTGGACGTTTTACACTTGTTCATAATGGTGTCATTGAAAACTATTCCATTTTACAACAAGAGTATTTAAAAGATGTTGAACTAAGAAGTGAAACAGATACGGAAATCATTGTTCAACTTGTGGAGAAGTTTGTAAATGAAGGACTTTCTACGAAGGAAGCATTCCGCAAAACATTAACATTACTTAACGGTTCCTATGCAATTGCATTATTAGATTCGGAAGATAGCAGTACAATTTATGTTGCGAAAAACAAGAGCCCGCTTTTAGTAGGTGTTGGGGATAGCTTTAATGTTGTAGCTAGTGATGCAATGGCCATGATTCAAGTGACAAACCAATATATTGAATTGATGGATAAAGAAATGGTGATCCTCACAAGTGAGGAAATCAACATTGAAGATTTACAAGGAAACCAAATCGCTCGAGACCCGTACACAGCTTCCATTGATGCTAGTGATATTGAAAAAGGAACTTACCCGCACTACATGCTAAAGGAAATCGATGAACAGCCACTTGTTATGAGAAAAATCATACAAGCATATCAAGATATTGACGGGAAATTAACGATTGATTCAGATATTGCAAAAGCAATGAGTGAATCAGACCGTGTATATATCATTGCTTGCGGAACGAGCTATCATGCAGGGCTTGTTGGAAAGCAATTCATTGAGAAAATGGCAAAGATTCCTGTAGAAGTTCATGTGGCAAGTGAGTTTAGCTATAATATGCCACTTTTAAGCGAGAAGCCTTTATTTATTTTCATTTCACAAAGCGGTGAAACAGCAGACAGCCGTTCTGTCCTTGTAAATGTGAAAAAGTTGGGCTATAAATCTTTAACGATTACTAATGTTGCAGGATCTACCCTATCACGTGAAGCGGACTATACACTATTATTGCATGCCGGACCTGAAATTGCAGTTGCTTCTACAAAAGCATATACAGCACAATTAGCAGTTCTTGCTATCCTTGCGAGTGTTACCGGCAAGGAAAGAGGAATTGCAGAAGAATTCGACCTAATTCATGAACTTGGAATTGTTGCGAATGCGATGGAAGTATTATGTGATTCCAAAGAAGAAATCGAGCAAATTGCTTACGAATACTTAACTGTTACTCGCAATTGCTTCTTCATTGGTCGTTCCCTTGACAATTATGTAGGGCTAGAAGGTGCATTAAAGCTTAAAGAAATATCCTATATTCAAGCAGAAGGCTTTGCCGGTGGGGAATTGAAGCATGGTACCATCGCTTTAATTGAAGAAGGAACACCAGTTATCGCATTAGCTACACAAAAAAATGTTAACTTGAGTATTCGTGGCAATGTGAAAGAAGTAACGGCCCGTGGTGCAAACCCATGTATCATTTCCATGAAAGGCCTAGAAACAGATGAAGACCGTTTCATCTTACCAGAAGTAAACGAATTATTAACACCTCTTATCTCTGTTATACCATTACAACTAATTGCTTACTACGCTGCACTTCATCGTGATTGTGATGTGGATAAACCACGGAACTTGGCGAAGAGTGTGACGGTGGAGTGATGATGGATTAGTTGGGAATTGATATTGTCTACAAATAATAAAGTTGTTTAAAAAATAAAATAGTTGTTTAAAAAATAATAAAGTCGTTTAAAAAACACATCTTAGGGATATCATGATATATACATCTCTTTGGTGTGTTTTTTGTATATAAATCAAATTCTATTTTTATTTCAAGGGGAAGTGCTTAAATTGCCAATTTTAGACTTAAAAGAAATACCAAGAGCGAATTTAACCAACGGTGAACAAGACACATTTGAACTTTTTGCAAGAGACTTTTTAGAAATGCTTGGGTTTGAGGTAGAAAGTGGTCCTGATCGTGGACAAGATGGAGGCAGAGATCTTGTTGTTTTAGAAAAACGGTCAGGAATATTAGCAAATACTGAAGTTAGGTGGCTAGTTAGCTGTAAACACAAGGCGTATTCTGGGCAATCTGTAAATGATGCTGATGAGCAAGATATTAGAGATAGGTTAAGAGCTCATAGTGCTACAGGGTTCATGGGGTTTTATTCAACTGTCATTAGCTCTCCTTTACAAAGAAAGATTAGTGCTCTTAAAACACATTTTGAAGTAATGATTTTTGATCAAGAAAGAATTGAATCTCTGTTACTTGTGGATGAAAAGACTGCAGACATAATTGCTCGTAGATATTTTCCAATGTCTTATAATAATTGGAAGTCAGAACAGAAAAATCCTTCTAATATATTTGAAGATTATGTACCTTTACAATGTGAGAGATGCGGAAAAGATCTTCTTACTAAAGAAGCAATTCAATTATCTCTTATTGTATTTGTAGAAAATCTGAATTTTGCTGAAGAACATGATCATGAACAATGCCTGATTGAAGATATTTACTTTGCATGTAAAGGAGAGTGTGATGGTATTTTAGAGGGTAAGTATAGGAGGAAGGGTCTTTACACAAAATGGGAGGATATATCAGATATAATGATTCCTAATCATTATTTATATTGGAACATGGCTGTGATGAATCGAATTAGAGATGGAAAAGACATTTATACAGATCAAGCATATGAAAAATTAAAACAATTTATATTAAAAGTTTCACAATATGTTGTTAAGGACAGGACAAATATTCAAACAGAGAGATTAAGACAACTTGCTGGAATACCAGAATATTTTTAATTTAATAAGACCAGACTTACTTGATAAATTTTTATATAGCATAAATTAGTAACGGATTTTATAAAAAACTTAAAAATCTTTTAGGTAGTGATTAAATGGCAAAACGTCAAACAGGTTGGACAGAAAAAAAGATAGAGAAGTACTACAAAGAAAGCCGTGGCAGTGGAGAATTATCTTGCTACAAACCTTGGTTAACTGTTCAAGATGTCCAATCAAGAGGGAGATCTCACCGGCCGAAGGGCTGGAAAACGAATAGAATACATCAGCTATTATCTGATCTTGAATTCAATTACTTTTGTCTTTTGGAGTGGGCAGATGATGTTGTCGATATTCGCGAACAGTTTCCTCTTAATAGAGAATTAACTCTTAATATAGCCGAATCAAAAAATATTAACCATTCAGTAGATACCCAAACACGGACTCCTATTGTAATGACAACGGATTTTCTTATTACTGTTCGAAGGAATAGTGAATTGGATTATCTTGCAAGAACGGTAAAGCATACTAAGGAACTATCTGTTCGACAAGTAGAAAAGTTTGAGATTGAAAGAGCCTATTGGGAGGGGCAAGGAATTAATTGGGGCATTGTTACTGAAAAGGAATTAAGCTCCGTGGCAATAGATAATATTAAATGGTTACATAAATCTTATTTCGAGAAGGATTCCTCTGATCAAGAAATGATCAACCAGTTACTTTACTATCTATCTGAGCAAGGTCAGACAATAATTAGGGTTTTATCGGAGTTTGATGAAAATTATAAATTAGAACAAGGTGAGGCTCTTTCCTTATTTAAATGGTTAGTAGCAAATAAAATAATCAAAATTAATATACATAAAAAATTTGATTTAAAGCATGAAACAAGTGTCCTCCTCATTACTGATATTAATTTATCTGAAAAGAGATGGGCTACATGAATATTTTTGTGAATGAGATTTTGAAGAATCCTGATTCGAAGCAAGTATTTCGTATTTTATGGATTGATGAAGGGAATGTAATAGCATATTTAATTGATATTTTTGATGCCAAAGCTCTTCCATTTAAAAAGACTATAAGTGAGTTAAAAGAAGAAATCATACAAGATATTTTAATGAAAATAAAAGAGGACCCGTTTTCGAATTTATACAATGTGGAAGAGTTACCTGAAAAATATCTAGAAATAAGGAATAGTGCTTGGGATGTTATTAAAAATATGGTGAACAATGAACCAATAATATTTGAAAAGAAAGTGAGATCCCAACTTACCAATGAAGTAATAGAAATACATAATGTGACATATCCTGCCGTTCGAAAGTATCTACGAAAATACTGGCAAAGAGGTAAAAATATTAATGCATTATTACCTGACTATTCTAATTCAGGAGCTAAAGGTAAGGTAAGAGAACCTGGAACAAAGAAGAGAGGGCGGCCAAGAAAATATTCAACAGTAGGAATTAATGTTGATGAGAAAACTAAGAAAATATTTAGAGTAGCCTTAGAAAAATACTACTTAACAACAAAGAAAAATAGGCTTACAGATGCATATAAAATGATGATAAAGGAGTTTTATGCAGAGGATATCTATTACGAGGATGGAGTTAAAAAAGTAAAAATTAAAGATGAGGAAAAGATTCCTACATTGGCCCAGTTCAAGTATTGGTATAACAAGGAATATCGTACTCCAGAAGTGACTATTGCAAGAAAGGGAAGAATTAAGGCAGAAAAAGATCATAGAGCACTATTGAGCAATAGTTTATCAGAAGTAGATGGCCCAGGTTCTAGATTTCAAATTGATGCAACGGTTGGAGACGTATATTTAATATCAAAGTACAATTCGAACTGGATAATTGGTCGACCAGTAATCTATTTAGTTATTGATGTATTTAGCAGAATGGTTGTTGGTATACATATAGGTTTGGAAGGTCCCTCATGGATGGGAGCAATGATGGCTTTAGCAAATACAGTGGCAGATAAGCAACAATTCTGTGCTGAATATGGGATTGATATAACGAAGGAAGAATGGCCCTGTGAACATTTGCCTGATGTATTACTTGCAGATAGAGGAGAATTTGAGGGCTATAATGTTAATCGTTTAATAGAGGCTTTTAACATGGAAGTTGAAAATGCAGCGCCTTACAGAGCAGATTGGAAAGGTATTGTAGAGAAACATTTTGATTTAATTCAAAAACGGGTTAAGCCATTTCTCCCAGGTTATGTTGATACTGATTTTCGGGAACGTGGGGCTAGGGACTATCGATTAGATGCAGTTCTTACCTTAGAGGATTTTTCTAAAATCATAATTAAGCAAATTATATTTTATAATACAAAGCATTATCTCAAAGGCTATATTCGTGAGCAGGATATGATACGTGATGATGTACTACCTAGACCATTGGATATTTGGAATTGGGGGATAAAAAATCGATCTGGGAAACTAAGATATCATTCAGAGGAACTAGTGAAACTGCATCTGCTTCCAAAAGAAATAGCTACAGTTACGGAGAAGGGTATTAAATTGAAAGGGCTATTTTATAGCTGTGAGACGGCACTTAAGGAATTATGGTTTGAAACGAGTAGACAAAAAGGATCTTGGAAAATCTCTATATCATATGACCCAAGAGATATGAGTAATGTCTATTTTGTTAATCCAGAAACCAATAAATTTGAATGTTGTCACCTGTTACCTGATTCAGAAAGGTATAAAAGCACTGCTCTTGATGAAATTATTTACCTTCAGGAAGTTGAAAAAGAGATGTATCATCTGAACAATCATGAACAGTTACAAAAGGATATCGATTACATGTCTGAAGTCGAACATATTGTTAATCAGGCTATTCGAAGGAAAAAAGAAAATATCGATGAGAATCTTAGTAAATCAGAAAGGGTTTCCTCTATTCAAGAGCATAGGAAAGTTGAGAAGGAACTTTATCGGAATGAGCAGGTATTTAAGTTAGACCAAGATAATAAAAGCACAGAGGTTGGTGAGGTACTAGCTTTTGATGATGAAACTAATACAGAAGAAACGTATGCTCGAAGTAATGTAAGGGATTTTCTAAAAAGAAGAAAGGAGAAAGAAAATGAACAATTGGAGTGATCAGTTTATTCGGGAAGAAGCTGCATATAAGAAACAGGAAGTTATCGATTTTCAAGGGAACCCATTAATTGAAGCACTTCCGCCTATTCTTTCTCCTGAAGAAGCATATGATGCCCTTAGCTATTATCCAGATTTCGATAAGAATGAACGAAAGTTACCAACACACATTAGGTATCATGCAATCCCAAGGTTAAACAGGTTTTTTCAACCCGTCATGCAACATTTGGATTTAGAACAAAGATTCTCAAGGTTATTAAGATTTGGTTATGTTAGCAGAAATCCTAATTCCCCTGAATTTAATAAACGGTTGGCAGATGGTCATAGAACGTTAATGGGAGAAAAAATAAAGCATGATATTCGTTCTACTGCTTCGAGTTTTACACTAATGGGCTTCTCAGGTATAGGTAAAACAACAGCTATAGAAAGAATATTGTCGTTGTACCCAAATTTGATAGTACATAAATACCCCTATAACATTACCCAGGTGGTATGGCTTAAATTAAATTGTCCGCATGATGGTTCTTTAAAATCGCTTTGCATGGATTTTTTTCAAAAGATGGACCAACTATTGAATACGAATTATCACGAAAAATATGGGAGTCGAAGAAATTCTATAAGCTCTATGGTCACTAGAATGGGTCAAATTGCGAGGCTGCATTGTGTAGGTGCATTAATAATTGATGAGATTCAACATCTTTTGACAACAAAGGATAATAACTCTGAAAAAATGATGAACTTCTTTGTAACACTTGTTAATGAAATAGGTGTACCAGTAATAATGATTGGAACCATGCGGGCTAAAGCTGTTCTACAGCAGGATTTTAGACAAGCTCGTAGAGGCAGTGGTCAAGGTGATATGGTTTGGCAACAGATGGTTAAAGATGATGACTGGGATTTGTTAGTTGAAAGTCTCTGGAAGTATCAATGGAATGCTAGTGAGACTCCTCTAACAGAAGAAATAAATCAAACAATTTATGATGAAAGCCAGGGTATCATCGATATTGCTGTGAAGTTGTTTGCTTTGGCTCAAGGTAGAGCAATTGAAACAGGTACTGAAAAAATAACGCCTGCGTTGATTAAAAAGGTGGCTAAGGATGATCTAAAATTGGTGCAGCCAATGCTAAAAGCCTTAAGAAATGGTCGCTTATCAGAACTTGAAAAATATGAAGATATTATGCCTATGGACATTGCAGACTATTTACAGCATCATCAATCAACGATTGATTTAAGAGCGACTATTCAAAAGAAAAAGGAGCAGCAAGCTGTTAAACAAAAAGTGTTAGAAAACTCTAAGCTTGAAAAGGTAATGTTAGCATTAATCAACGTTGGAATAGAGTCTGAAATAGCTGAAAAAGTTGCATCAAAGGTAATAAAAGAGATACCAGCAGAATCAGATCCTGTCCTTTTAGCAAAAGCTTTATTAGTTATAGAAGAGAATAAACAAAAGAAAACAACTAGTAAAAAAGAAAAAATAGAGAAAAATCAATTGCGAGCTATTGTGGATGAGGGGAAGAAGGAAAAGAAATCTGCTTACAATTCATTATTAAATAAAGGATACATTAAGAATCCTATAGATGAATTTGTAATCTAAGGAGGTTTTCTGTTGTTACCCTATTTTCCCACTTTATATAAAGATGAGTTATTGTACAGCTGGTTTGCAAGATATCATGTTCATTCTTCAAATATAAGTCCTAAGCAGACTATGAATGAGTTATTTGGAAATAAAAGTTCTATTGCAATTCCAGACCTTCCTATTAGATTGAATAAGATTTATAAAAGGTTAATTCATTTTAAAGTTCCTAATGTAGAAGACTGGATAAAAAATCATACTTTTTATAATTACTACACTACGTTTTCAACGGAAGAGAATAAATCTGAGGTTCTTTTAGCAATGAAAAGTAATGACTCGCAGTTTTTACATTTATTTTTAGGTATTATGGCTTCATCAATTAAGGAAAATACTCATTTTCTTTATTGTCCTAAATGTTTTCAAGAAGATCTGCTAATGAAAGGTGAACCCTATTGGAGGCTTAATCATCAATTGCCAGGGGTATTGATTTGCTTGGATCATAATGAATTTTTGTTGAAATCTTCTGTGAAATTTAGAGGCGATAACAAGCATGAATATGTAGCAGCTAACCTTTTTAATTGTAGCTTTACTGAAATCGAGGGACTAGCTAGTGAAGGAATTAAGTATAAGGAACATGCAATTGCCTTGGCTCAAAAAATTCAATGGATTATGAAGAATGATACTAATTTTACTTTAGAGGGTATACAACGTTCCTATAAATATTTACTTTATAAAAATGGGTTTGTTTCAGTAAATGGGAATATAAATCAACGTTTATTAGCTAATCAATTCTTATCGTATTATGGAAGTGATTTTTTAGGAAAGGTTCAGTCTGATATTAAAATTGATAGTCAATCTTGTTGGTTGAAAACAATCACTAGGAAGCACAGGAAAGTGTTTCACCCAATTAGGCATTTGCTCTTGATACATTTTCTAGGTGAAAATATCGATTCTTTTTACCAATACAATGAATGTAAGCCATTACCTTTTGGGGAAGGTCCGTATTACTGCCTCAATCCAGCTTCCGATCATTATAAGCAGAAGACTATAAGTAATGTTGTTATTACAACTTGTACTGATACCAGAAGGCCAGTGGGTACATTTCGATGTAATTGTGATTTTGTCTATTCTAGGCGAGGTCCGGATATAACTCATTTGGACCAATTTAAAATCGGAAGAGTTAAGCAATTTGGACAAGTATGGATTGATAGGCTTCATTACTTAATTAATGTGGAAAATAGGAGTTATACTGAAATTTCAAAGACCCTTAAATGCGACATAGGAACTGTTAGAAAGTATTTTAAAGCATCAAATGTAACTGTTATTAAGTCAAAAATAATTGTCCAAAATCAAATAAAAGAAAAAAGAAATATTTGGGAACGATTGTTAGCTGATAAACCAGATTGCTCTATTACAGATTTAAGAAAGCTACAGCCTAACCTTTATTCGTGGCTCTATCGAAATGATAGAGAATGGTTGAAAGGGTACTCTCCAAAACAGAGTAATAAAAATAATAACATATATTCAAAAATAGATTGGGATGAAAGAGATGAAGAACTGTTACTTGAAGTATTCTTAGTGGTAGCCAATCTTTATGGGGCAGAGAAGCCAGTATACATTAACATAAATCGTATTGGCAAGGAAGTAGGAAAGCTCTATCTACTTCAAAAGCATCTAAATAAGCTCCCTAAAACGAAAAAATATATATTGGAAAACATCGAGACGAACCAAGAGTTTCAAATTCGAAGGATAAAATGGACTGCTAATGAGATTTTTAAACAAAAAGGGTACGTATCAGAATGGGAGATAAAACGCCTGGCTGGAATAAGAGAATCTGTCGATCCTGAAGTTAGGGATTTAATTGAACGTTTAATTAATAGGTATTATTTTTTAGAGGAAGGTGAATTTCGTTTTGTTGAAGATTAGACCATGGCCATTTGAAGATCGATTGGTTACTCTCCATTGGATAGGTAATGTAAAAATGAAAAATAGCCAATGGTATATTCAAGTAGCCTTTGTAAGTAATTCTGATTGCACAATCATTGACCTACCAGTAGGGGTTCTTCCTATGTTGAAGATAGGAGTTCCGTATAAAGACGGATTGCCGATAAACACACAAAAACAAGGAACGTATTTTAAAGTCATTGCACAAGATTTAAGTGTTGGTGTAAGCAGCAAAGCAATTGATATTTGCAGAAAATTTAATGTTTTCCTTTATAAGCGACCAGAGCTTATGAATCAAAATATGTGGTCATTCCAATCAGAAGGAATAACATATCATGTTCCTCATGTTGAAGTAATTCGAGCTTCTTTTGCGCCTAATAAAACCCTTGCTAATGCTTTATTAAGACCAAATGGACTAGATTTATTAGTTAATCAAACTTATTCAATGAATAATGGTCACACAGCCTATATAGACTTTGCTGATGAAATTCCAAGTAGCATAATGAGTGGAGATTTTGTGAGATACTTTGGATGGCTATACTTAAATAGTTCTATAAAGAAATCATTTGAATCCGTACAAAGTAATTTATATTCTGAGAGCATTACTCATAAAAGTTATTATGGTTATCCATTACAATTACAAATTCCTTCTACTGATATAACTACTATAACAACTAGAGGGATTAAAAAAGGAAATGAAGTTCTAATATTAGAAATCCTCGGAACTGATAATGCCAGCCCGCCATTTTATGAATTACAGTATACTCATAAATCAATTAAAAAATATATTTATACAGATAGGCCCAAAAAACAGCGATTATCTAAACGAGAAAAAGATGAAGATTATATATTAAATGAAAAAAACGGAGAGCGATCGAGAGAGAATACACATCAACCAGCCATTGATTTAGATCCTACTCAGATTGCTTTCCGCCATTCAACTGTTGTAACAAGAATACCAAAAAATGAACAAAAAGTGAATCAAGGAGACGACTATATTTCTAATGTTGGTCGTGGTGGAGGAATTAAGACTCAAATTGTTAGTATAGATGAAAGTTTGTTTGGGGGAAAGATAACTCCACTTGAATTTAAATCATTAGAAATAGTTCCTTCTATTATAAATTATGGCCTAGAATCATTTTTAAATGTAATTTCTTATTTGATTTCTGAGTTTCATTTTTTAAAAGTCTCTTTAAACTTTATTTTCTTACCTTTAAATAGAAAATTTTCATACTTACCAGATGGAAGACGTAGAATTTGTGCAGTAGTAAAAGTAATAAAAAGTGGAAATGCTTTTTATATACTAGAAATAGCTGTACCAGATAATAAATCTTTATCGACACTCATAATTTCGGTATCAACTGATATAAAGGAACAAGAACAAATTATAAGGGGTTTATTAATAAAGCTCGTTTTGAGGGGAGGGAGTTGGAGCAAGTCATATTTACATCACATAAATAATATTAGGGTAAGACATGTAGAAGGTTCAGTAAAGCATGGGGCATATCGATTTTTAAAATCTATCGATATGCTATTAAATGAAATAATTGTCGGATAAAGTCGGAAAATAAATTGTTTAGTTATTATAAGGACGACTATTAAAATTCAATAAATAATAAATTGACAAAGGAGATTGATTATCGATAAACTTAATTTATCGATAATTGATATGGGAGGAATAAAGATGAAATTATATCCATTATACGAGTTTCCTCCAACTCTAGATGAACTTGAAAAATTGTTGCAAATTTTCGATTTGGCAATTTCTTTGTCAGTTGATGAAGCTAAAAATATTATTAGTCAATTATTTGGAAAACGAGGATCAAGGACAAGTATACTCCTTAAAGATTTGAAGAAAATTGGGTTGGTTGAAGTAGGAACAGATGTATCGCTTACTTGGGAATCTCAACTTTATATTGATTTAAATCGAAAACTGGATGGATTATTACTCCATAATGTATTTAAATTATCTACTTTATTTGATAATTGTAAAATAATCTGTGAAATTGATCCTCATCTTGAGCTATCTAATCGTATTTTATATTACGAAATACTTAAATATGATTATGAAATCGAGAATGAGAGAACTGTTGTTGAAAAAATTTATGCAATTAAGCGATTAATTAAATCATGTCAAAGTAAAGATGAAAATAATCCTTTTAAAGAATATGAAAACTATATTCAATTTCTAAATGTATTACAAAGTGAATATTTAAAATTGGTAAATACTTATCAAAAAAATGCAGTAATTACAGTCTTAGAGGAAATGCTCTACCATTATGGTTATTCCAAGGAAAAGTTTCATAAATATATACTAAGATTATATTTAGATCCAGTATTTGCGACATATACTTCTTTTTCTACTGTTAATATTGATTTTGCCAAAAATGAGTATTTTACTTTAATGAATGATAAATTATATTATTTAAAAATAAAAAAGGGATTTGGTCTTGAAAGTTAAGGGGGAGTTTATATGGAATTGAACCAGTGTTTGGATGAATTGTTTGAAAATGAGAGGGATTTGAGTATTAGTACAATTAGAAAAGAATTAAGTGGTATGAAAAATTCTCAGCCGCCTAAATCACCAACATTTATTATTAACCAACAAAATGTTAAGGATAAAATTAAGCAAAAACTATCTGATTGTAATAGTGGTTGGGACTTTGCACATATAGTTTTAACTGGAAAAGTGGGTGGCGGGAAAACTCACTTTTTGAATTGGATTGAATCTAAGTTGAAAGAACAAAGTAGTTTTTATATTGTAAAATTTCAAGTTCAAGAAACAAATATAGTGAAGTATAGTTTTGTGAGAATGGTTGCATCCAAATTATTCCAAATTCATTATAAGGATTTTTATAATTCTTTAACTTCTCTTATTTCAAATGCACAATTACCTACTGATAAAAATAAAGATGAGTTGATAAGTATAATTTGTGAAAAGTTTGAAGTAAGTAGTAATTTAGCAACTCTTTTGTATTATCTTTATAATGAAAGTGACAAGAGTAGTGCAGCTATGAGGATTTTAGGTGCCTCACATGGAAGAACTGAAATTAATAAAATAGGGATTAAAGAATTAAATAATACTGATTATATTGATGTAATTCATTTCTTTTTAAAAAATAAAGAAAGACCTGGTTTCCTTCTTATTTTATTAGATGAATTTGAACATGCATTTTCTGCTTTAACTACTGCTGCTAGAAGGAACTTTTTTATTAGTTATAAAGAGTTTATTGATAAAGCAATTAGTTTTGAACCTGCTTCAGTTGCTTTGATTACATCCGTAACCGAACAATATGAAGGGAATTTGAAGGGGGAAGTTTCTAAAAGGGAAACAGCTTTGTGGTCACGTATGGAACATCAAGTTATTGAACTAAGTGAATTTAATCCTTCTGAAGTAAGTGAATTTGATGAACTTTTTCGTGAACTTGCTAGTAGATATAATAAAGGATACGAATATGATATAGGAATTGATTACCCCAAGGAAATGAAGAAACAGTTTTTAAATTACATGGGAGTTAAAACCACGCACGCAATAAGTTACAGAGATGCTATTTCTAACATGTTGAAAATAATGGATGACTTAAGACTGAGAAATAAATCCTTATCGGATTACCGAGAGGAAAAGAAAAAAGGTTCAGAATTTCAAGTAGAGGAAGCTGTAAATATTACTTCCACCCCCAATGTTGAAACTGATCAGGAACGTATTAGAGAAGAAGTAAGTGCTCAATGGCATAAAGTTCATCATAATTCAAAGCCTGGATTGATTAAATCTTCACTTGAGGACTTATTTACAGGGGCTCATTATAATATAGTTCGATTAAAGGATCAATTTGGTATTGAAGAATTAGGATCAACATTATTTGTAGAAAAAGAAAATGAAAAAAAATTAATATATATTGCACCAGCTACAAGTCCTAAAAGTTTGAGTAACAAGTTTCAAAGATGTTTAAATTATAAAGACCTATTAAGCAGTCAATCTATTGAAAATGGTTTTAAAACAATTTTTGTATATCAAAAAGAAGTTGAAACTGAAACAATTAATAAATATATTAATGATCATCCTGATATTGTAGGTATAGCGATTGAACAGGGAGAATTATTGGATTTACTTGCATATACAAAGGCGAATACTGAGGCTTTAAAAAATATATTATTCAAAAGTCTTGAGAGATTTACAAAATATTTATTGTAAAAAAAGTTGGAGAGGCTGTTTAAATTGGAGCAAGAGAAAAGTTGGTTTTTTATTGAGTTTACTATTCCAGAAAATATTGAATTAGAGGAAAAAGAACTAAGCGACATTTTAGAGGGTTTAAACTGTAAATACAAATATCTAATTAGTCAAATAATAGTATTTGATATAAAAAATAAACCGGATGTTGAATGTATTGAAGAATTACGTACTATTATATTTGAACTTATTTTAAAGAAGGTATCTGTATTAGAAAAAGAAACTAACGTAAATGAAGAATTTGATATAAATGAAGAGTTTGATGAAGAGTTATACAACTTTAATACTTATGAATCGGAAGAAATATTGTATAGTATGTCCATAAAAGAAGCTGATCTAACTGAAGATCACTTTATAAATTATCTTGTTCGAATACAAGACGGAGAGGTTATAAATTACGACAGGGAATCAGAATTTCTATCTAATTTTGATTATTCTGAAAAATGTTATTCTAAAATTCCATTATTTCATAATATTAGGTGTAGCAATTTGGCTATATTTAAATTAAAAACTTTATCATTAGGTTTCGCTATAATTGGCTATATGAAAATTAATGATGAAATGAAGGTAACAATAAAAGCGTTTAAATATGACATGTTAAAATATATTATTGATAATTTCAGTGAATATGAATGGTTTGAAAAGATAAGATGGGAAGATAATATAAATTGGAATTGGTTAATGAGTAGGAAATTTTCTTCTGGTTTTCGTATTACTGAAGGTCATATAACTAAAAATGAATTAATGAGATCGTTTCTCAAAATTACAAAAGCTAGTGCATTAGAAAATAAAATCTCATTTATACTTGAGAAACTTTTAGATAGAGGATATCTAAAAGTAGAAGAATATCAAAATTATGCTGATGAAAGAAGTATAAATAAGTTTTTTTATCCATATCACCGATTGATTAGTAATAATTTTCCTGATAAAGGTCTTTGGATAGATCCATCATTAGGTTTAATATTTAATGAAAGGAGCAAAGAAGATCCGAAAAGAATTGAGGAAAATAATCATTATGAGAAAATTTATGCACCGACGCAACACTTACTACATTATATAAGGCTATTTTGGCACCAAGACTACGTAGAAGAAGTAGTTAAGAGTGTTAAAGAAGAATTAGAAAGCGATTTATCCGATCTAAGAATATTAGTTTATTTGTCGGATTTTCAATTTGATTTATTGAGGAATGGAGATCCGTTAAAAAGTTCTCGGGATATAGATGTATTATTACGATTAAAAAATATAAAAACAAATATCGAGTATATTATTGCTATTGAGGCAAAAAGAAATGCATCTGAATTTAATGGAGTTAAAAGTGATATCATCGATAAAATTTCCCAAAGGTATGGAGGAATATTTCATGCATTTATAACAGTAGCTTATTTTGATGATATAAGACATGATAAAATTCAACATACTATTAAATGGGGAGAAGATGAACAGGCTCTAAGTAGGCCGCATTTTCTTTGTGTTGATAAAAAT
>NZ_JBYSWK010000064.1:0-23743 GCF_058781025.1 Heyndrickxia sp. FW510-T9
CGCAAGAACCGTCCCCTTGTTTCTCTTTATACAAAATTTACATTACATCCATGTTGTCTTAATATTCAGCTAATACAATGACATTGTACTAGTAAAAATGACTCAGGTTACCAGACATCTAAGCTTACTAATTACACATCCGTACATAATTAAGGGGGGAAATATTTACGCATATTCGTTTTTAGCCGTTTGAAATGAACACATGTTTTAAAGATCAATTTCATTCTATTTAAAAAGGAGAATAAAGATATGAAACTTGTAAAACGTATAACGGCAACTGCGTTGGCTGTAGCTGCTTCAACAGGAATTATTTTTGGAGGTATTTCTCATCAAACAAAAGCTGCATCAGCTGATGTAGTGGTAGCAGGATCGACAGCTTTACTTCCGCTTACAACACAAGCTAAGGTTGAGTATCAAAAAAGTAATAAAAATGTTTCCATTTCTGTTTCGGGTTCTTCTTCCATTGACGGTCCAGAATCTGTGATGAAAGGAACTGCGACAATCGGTGCATGTGATTGGGATGCTACGGTTGCACAAGGCGGTTTCAAGGCTTATAAGAATTTACATGCATATAAGGTTGCCGTGACACCTTTTGCAACTATCGTAAATAAAGCAAATCCTGTTAAAGATTTAACTACAAAGCAGTTGCAAGATATCTATTCAGGAAAGATCACTAACTGGAAGCAAGTTGGTGGAAAAAATGCTAAGATCGTCGTCGTGAATCGAGCATTCGGTTCTGGTACCCGTGTTAATTTTCAAGCTAAAGCTTTAAAAGGGTCAAAATTCATGACATCTGGAAATTATAAAGAAGTTGGAAAAAGCGGTGAAATGGTCGCAAGTATTCAATCCAATCCAAATGCCATTGGATATGTAGATTTAGCCTATGTAGATAAAACTGTAAAAGCACTGAAATATAATCATGTTTCTCCTTCTGTTAATAATGTGATTAGCGGCAAATATCCTGTTTGGGGATATGGTTATCTATTAACAAAAGGCCCTGCAAAAGGTAAAAATCTTAAATTCATTCAATATATGCAAAGCAGTAAGTTTCAAAATGGTTCTTTAAAGAAATTAAACTTCATTCCTTATAGAAGCGTAAAATAATATCCTTTTCCCCCTACTTTTAAATAAATGGATACCAGCCTACAAAAGGCTGGTATTCTTACTAAATGGAGGTATTTATGGCGAGCATTGAACAAGCTCAAAAAGGTGAAATCATCCCTAGGGATGTATTTTTTAAACAAAATACGCATTTTAAGTATGCAAAAAATAAACTTTTTAAACTAGCAACTTTTGGATGTGCTATTCTCCTATGTCTAGTATTATTATCTATTATTCTGTTTGTAGGAAAAAGTGGTTTTGCCGTGTTTAAACATGTTTCCGTATTTACTTTCTTTTTTTCCAAGCATTGGGATCCAAGTACGGATCATTACGGTGCAGCTATATTTATTATCGGAACAATTGCTTTAACAGGACTAACCATGCTTTTAGCTGTTCCAGTATCTATTGCAATAGCCATTTTTATCGGAGAAATTGCACCTAGTTGGCTAAAAAAGATGATAAGACCAATACTAGATGTCATTGTAGGGATTCCATCTATCATATTCGGATATTTAGGTCTCACCATTCTCATTCCACTGATCATGCGTGTAACAGGCGCAGTTATGGCAGAAGGCTTACTCGCAGCTTCACTAGTATTAGCTTTTATGGTCCTTCCAACCATTACTCAAGTGAGCGATTATGCCATTTCATCGGTTCCAGCGGAGATTCGCGAAGCTAGTTATGCACTAGGAGCGACACGATTTCAAACGATTTTCCGAGCCATTCTTCCTGCTGCAAAGAGAGGGATTTTGACTGCTTCCATTTTAGGAATGGCAAGAGCACTTGGTGAAACAATGGCGGTTGTCATGGTTATTGGAAATACTGCCCAGCTGCCTCATAGTCTTACCACTCCAACAGCTGTATTAACAAGCAACATCGTGATGCAAATTTTGGAGGTGCCATTTCACTCAACATGGTTTGACGCATTATTTATGATGGCATTTTTACTATTAATTATATCGACCTTGAGCATTGTGCTCATTCGCAGAATAAGGGCGAAAGGAGCTGTATAGAATGCTAAATAGGAAAAAAAATATCAGATTTGTAACGGATCGATTATTTACAGGATTGCTTTGGCTAGTTAGTATGATCATTATCGCCATCCTGCTTGTTATTCTATATATTATATTTTCAAAAGGCTTGAAACATATATCCTTTCAGTTTTTGTTTGGATTACCTAGTGAAATTAATGCAGGAGGCGGAATTGGCCCTTTCTTGTTCAATTCTTTTTATATACTTATCCTTTCCTTGATAGTTTCTCTGCCTATCGGAATCGGCTCAGGCATCTATTTAGCTGAATACGCACCGAATAATCGATTAACAGAAATGATTAGAACTTGTATAGAAAGTCTAGCATCTGTTCCCTCGATTATATTTGGGTTATTTGGATATGTTTTATTTGTTAATTATTTTCACATTGGATTAAGCATTCTTGGAGCTAGTATAAGCTTAGCTTTGTTAAACCTACCGATTTTAACTCGTGTAACAGAGGAAGCAATCCACCAAGTTCCGCAAAATATCAGAGAGGCATCTTATGCGCTTGGTGTAACCAAATCAGCCACTATTCTTCGAGTTGTTATACCTGCAGCATTATCAGGGATATTAACCGGAATTAGCTTAGTTGCTTGTCGAGCTTTTGGAGAATCCGCTGTAATTTTAATAGCGGGAGGAACGGCCGCTTCTGATACGATGTGGGATTTTCATTTGCTCTCCCAAGGTGCAAGCTTACCTGTTCATTTATGGTATGTACAATCGGAAGCATTAGTACCCGATGCAAAGCAAATTGCAGATCGATCTGCTGCTGTATTGGTGATTATTATTTTATTAATGAGCGTTGTCATTCGAATTCCAGCGTGGATTCAGGCATATCGGTTGAAACGATAAGGAACAAGGGGACGGTTCTTGCGTTTCATTTTTTTATAGATTTTAAAATAAACCCAAATTGCATTTATTAGTAACAAAGTACCCGTAATAAAAAACACCGATCTTATTCCAAAATGTGCTGCAGCCAGTCCGCCTAAGATTGAGCCCCCAAAGACACCTAAATACCCTGCTGACATTGTAAAACCAAATACTCTCCCTGTAAGAAAATCTGGTGTGATTTTTTTCAGCAACGTATTGATGGATGGATTTAGACCCGCTGTTGCTAATCCTAATAAAAATCGTAATACCGTTAACTGTATGGGATTTTTGACAAATGCTTGAGGTAAAAACATAATACCTGCCACTACAAGCGCAACTAATATTACTTTGTGTGCGCCAATTTTGTCAGATAATTTACCAAGTCGTGGAGCTGCAATGATGCTAGCAAGTCCCGAAGCAGAAAATGCTATTCCAGCTAATAAAGCTACATGGTTCGAGTTGTTTGTCAATTGTGAAATATAGACAGTAATGATTGGCTCTATCGAATAGAGTGACAAACTTAATACAAAAAAAGTTATAAATAATGTAATGGTTAATTTTTTCTCAGGAACCTGACTCCAGATTTCTTTCATAGGAAGTACTTTCTTCTCACTACGTGTAAAGGTTTCTTTTGCAAACAAGGCTGTTGCAATGAAAGATATCATCAATAAAGCACCTGTAATGAAAAATACATTTTGCAAACCAACACTCCCTTCCAAGTAGCCACCAATCAGTGGACCTAGAAGAGAACCTGCTGTACCTGCAGTTGAAAGTGTTCCTAGAGCAAATCCTGCATGCTCTTTATTCGTTTGCGTTGCAATTAATGCTGTACAGGCTGAAGAATAACCGCTAATGACTCCTAGCAATATTCTTAACCCAATCAATTCATACACATTTTGTACAAGTCCCATACAACCAATAACGATTCCCATCCCAAGACTTGCTCGTAAAAGCATGAGTTTTCTTCCGTATTTATCCGCTGCGCTTCCCCAAATCGGTGAAAAAATAGCAGAAAGGATAAAAGTACACCCAAATGCATATCCCGAAAATTGTGTAATTAAAGAGGTATTATGAATTCCGAGTTGTTTAATATAGAGAGGAAGTACTGGAGCAATCTGACTCATTCCAACACTTGACACAAATAGCCCAAACCAACATACAATCAAATTTCGTTTCCATATCGGCATGAACTTTAGCCCCCTTTCCATCTTGTTATAAACCCAACAAGCGCCGCTTCAGGTTGGGACCTTAAGGAGCGCTTATTGATTAACAATACATATTTTCGTAGGTTGTTATTGTCATTTGTTATATATCCTAAGCAGGCTTGGTTTCGGGTAACGGGGTCGGCTTTGAAGTCCAAAATGTTAATGAACAAGTGAATTATAAATATAATTAGCACACTATTTCTTTTTTACAGATACTTCATTGTGACAACACCAGAATATTCGTGCAAGGTCTCTGAGTTAAGGTCCAACATTGCTACTTCGGTCGTCCGCTGACTCGTAGCCTCAATGAATTTCTCCACTTTATCGAATAGTAACATCCCAGGGATCGATAGCGCCTTCGTACGGTAATGCATGGGAATTGTGACTGCGGGTTTTAGTTGTTGCATCACTTTTGCGGCATCCACACCATTTAAGGTCATTTTGCCTCCGACTGGGACCATTAGAATATCCACTTTTCCAATGTCATTGACTTGATCCTCTGTTAAAAGATGACCTAAATCCCCACAATGGCAGATTTTCAAACCGTCCACATCAAATCGAAATACAATATTATCGCCCCGCTTTTTACCGTTTACTTTGTCGTGATACGTCTTAATTCCTTTCACAGACACACCCTCACGGCTATACTCTTTTGGTTCATTGACCAGCATATAGTTGCCTGATGCCACATGAATTTTATTGTGATCTCCATGATTATGTGTGACTGCAACCACATCAACTTCGATCGGCTTTGGCATTTTGTATCGAAGTAATCGATCATAAGGGTCAATGAGAATTCGTGTTCCTGCTTCCGATGTCATTAAAAATGCAGATTGTCCAAACCATTTAATTTGCATGATAAAATCACCTTTTATATAAATTAGCCTAAATACGTTTCTATCTAGAGTTATCTTATACTAGAGCAGCAAAGTTTAAGAAAAGAGCCTTATCGTGAGCTGACAATAGACTTTAATTCAACGTGTCAACCCAAGCTTCAACTGTCTTAACTTCTGCTTGGCGAGGAAATATCTTTTCCATAAGTACGCGATGCACTTCATCATCTGCATCAAGACATGCATCTGAAAGCACCGTAATAGAGAAATCTTTATCCGCTGCTTCCCGCAATGTAGAAAGAACAACGCCACTTGTAGAAATCCCACTGATAATAAGCGTATCAATTTGCTGTGAACGAAGGATCATTTCAAGAGTGCTGCCAGCAAACGCGCTAATTCGGTACTTTGTCACAACCGGTTCATTTGGTTTTGGCTGTAATGATTCGTGAATTTGTGTTGCTAAATCATTAACCGTCATTCCGCCTAATTTCGAGATTGCTGAAAACGCTTTGTTATGTGCGCTGACCTCAGGATACCCCTCGCTAAATCCCACTCGAACAAAAATAACCGGAATATTGTTTTTGCGAGCAGCCTCTACAGCATTTTGGAACGGTTTAAGAACTTCCATATTTCCTCCAAAACGGGATACAATACCATTTTGAAGATCCATGACTAACAATGCGGTATTATTCGATTGATTTTGCATACGTTGTAAACACCTTCTCTTTACGTTAAAATTAAACGGAGAGCTCTCCTTTTTTTATATTAAATGGAGAACTCTCCGTTTGTCAAATTATATATTGAGGTGAATGTATGGTTAATAATGAGAACACTCCCCATACTCGTATAGAACGTCGGGATGCTGCAAAAAATCGTCAGCTTATCCTGAACGTAGCTTATAAATTGTTTGAGCAATATGGTGTAGAACAAGTAAGCATGAATCAAATTGCTACAGAAGCACAAATTGGTTCAGGAACTCTCTATCGACGTTATAGAAATAAAGGGGAATTATGTCTAGATTTAATTAGAGACAATATCGATCAATTTTTCGAGGATATGGAAGCATATTTGGAGGAAAACGAGGACGTTCCACCTAGTGAAAGATTAAAAGGGGTTCTAGGCTTTTTTATCCGTTTTCGAGAAAAAAAAGCGCAATTACTAAAAGGGGTCGAGGAAACCAAGTCAACGAATCCACTTAAATCCCGATCATCTAGCCCTCTTTATGATGAATTGCACCAACACTTAGTCACGCTATTTGAAGAGATGACAGTCGGTGCAGAAACCCATTCCCACAGTGTCTTTAAAGCTGATATGGTTCTACTGGCTTTAAGCAGTGATTCTTACTTTTTTCAAAGGGATGTACGTGGATATTTTCCAGAAGAAATTTTGGGACTCCTCAGCTCAACATTTATAAATAAATAAAGCAAAACAAGGTTCCTCATTGGCTGGACCACAAAAGCCAATGAGGAACCTTGTTTTCTATCAAAAGCATAATTAATAAAATTTACTAGCCTTTTCCAAGATTTTATTTACAAACTGAGTTTTACCTAACATATATTCGGATCGTTCTTTTGAGATTTTTGCCAAATTTTTTTAACTCCTCATATTCCTTGGCTACCTCTGGATGCCCTCTAAGATAATCTCGAAATGCCAAATGTCTCGCTAATTCCTTGCTTCCTTTGTTACATACGTATAAATGATGCTCCATCCAATCCGTACTTTTCTCATCCCAAGGAACAAAAGAATTTTTCCTTCCAAAGGCTTCCCTGCCTTCAAAACTCCATACTTCTTGATGTAAATAGCCTATCTTCTCGAGACCTTGTATACCATCGGATAGATTTCGATCTTCTGTTATCACCACATCAATGTCAATTATAGGCTTAGCCTCAAGCCCTTTAACGGAAGTACTTCCAACATGTTCAATGGACAATATTAATTGGCCTACTGCGGATTCGATAACACTTCGTAAATGGTGAAATTCAGTTTCCCAACTAGAATTATAATTCTCGATTTTCACTATTTGTCTCACTTTATCACTCCTATTCATTGCAATTAACTAAATACATCTGCAGGTTGGTAAAAAGGTATACTTCTATATACGATCAAGATAGGCAAAGTTTAGCCTTTTCACGGGTACATATCTCCAAATAAGTTTACATAATGTGAAATATGCTTTCTTTATTTGTATGAACGGCACGAAAACAACATTAAACGGACCGAAAAAGCTCGCAAACGGACCGAAATTTACATAAAACGGACCGAAAATCGCTTTGAACGGACCGATTTGTGACTTTTGTCCTACACTAACCATTTGTAACTTACCTAACTTCCATTTCATGAGATGCTTCCCATCTCCTCGCACATCCAATGAATCGGTCATACTCAAAGGAAAGTTTGTATATATCCGGCATCGCTAGTTGTTTCCAAAACTCAAGCCCATATTGATCATCAAAATAATTCATAATTAAGACCATGATATTTCCATGGGTTCCAATCACTACATTTGCTCCGTCATATTTATCTAAAATTATTTTTGTAGCTTCCACACCTCTTTTTTGAACTGTGACGTTGGATTCCCCTCCTTCCCAATGAAAAATAGGATTCTCGCAAACCGTTTTAATGGCGTGATTAAAATCCTCCATAACCCCGCTCCTTAAATTCCTCGACCAATTGTATTTTCTGACCGCACTCTGAAGCAATTCCTTCCATTGTTTGAATGGCTCTTAAATTGGGACTGAAAATTACATGATGAATGTCTTCCCTTTCTAGAAGCTTCCAGACTCCAGCGGCATCCTTCTATCCTTGTTCCGATAACGGCCATGTTAATTCTTCCGGTGTATATATTGAATGAGCATGTCTTACAAAATATAGGTTTGTTGCCATAATGACTCCCAAAATGTTAAGAGTGTATCCATTTTCTTCTTCAAAAGTGGACCCTCATTATCAGGAAATAAATCACAAATTCACTCCCTAACTCGAATCGCTGACTATAAGCTTTCACATATGCCCCAATCGTTCCTTCCCTCAAGCTGTTTCATTTCCCATATGCTTACAAATTCTTTTCCATTGTAGCTTTATTTATATCGAGGAGAACTCGGAATATCACTGTATTGGACGACCGGCCATTTTTCCTTCCGCAATGAGTTCATTAGCTCTGGTCCTACATGCAAATGCTCCTGTACTAGTTCTTTTGGTGTCAGTGCCATCCATTGATTTAATGAAACGTCGGCAAAGCGATTGCTCTTGAACATCTCCAAAAACCATAGGCTTTCGGAACCTGTATTTTGGATGTAATGACCCATGGCAAACGGAACATATCCGACATCACCGGCCCTGTAATTAAAGGTGCGGGCTGTTCCACTCGCTGCAAAAACTGTCATGCGCCCGGTTCCTGTAAGGTAATACTGCCACTCATCATTATTCGGATGCCAATGCATTTCCCTCATGCTGCCGGGCTTGATTTCTACTAATGCAGCCGCAATGGTCTTCGCAATGGGAAAATTGGTAGAATCAACGATGCGCACCGTCCCTCCCGGAGTTACGAGTGGCTCTTGGGCAAGGAGCCGATGGGTAAAACTCTTTGGCACAGTGCCATAAGGACTGGTTACTTCCTGGCTTTCTAACGGTCCTGGCACTGGAGCTTGAAAAATGTATCTTTGTTTTTTCGGGATATGATCGAAAGCACTCTCAGGCACACCGAAATTTGCAGCTAGCACATCCTTTGGTGTGTGTGCGAACCAATCTGTAATCGTAAAAGTGCTAAATTCGGTGAATGCGCCATCATCAAAGACGAGCAAAAATTCGCAGCCTTGCTCCAATCCTTGAATCGAGTGTGGAATTCCGGCTGGAAAGAACCACAAATCCCCCTGACCGACATCAGCAATGAAGTTTCGTCCATTCTGATCGACCGAGGTAATACGTGCACGGCCCCAAATCATGTAGGCCCACTCTGCTTGCTTATGCCAATGCATCTCACGGACACCACCTGGCGTCAAGCGCATATTCACTCCTGCTAGTGTGGTTGCAATCGGCAACTCTCTAACCGTTATTTCACGTGACCAGCCACCGTGATTTAATTGCATATGGGTATCGGAGAAAGAAAACTTTAAATTGGGAATTGTTCCGGCATCGGTGACAGGCGGAACCAACATGTCGGGATTCTCCATGTCTCTCATGACGTCTCGCGGACCGAAATCGGTCGCACCCGCACCATCGTCCCTTATCGGCTGCGGCACACTTTCATATGAGGCTTGATTCCTAAGATGTTTTTCCAAAAAAATTCCTCCTTCACTAAATGAATAGAACAATGGATTCCGTCTATCACATTACAGTAATGTATGAAGGGAATTTTGAAACTATATCCATTTCTGTTGTTCATTTAAAAGAAATACCGAGTTTGACGAACTTTTTGCATCCCGATAAGAAAGAAAAGCGATCCTAAATGATCGCTTTTCTTCAAGTACAATTTTTCTTTTGACTAACTTATTTTCTCTACCATCTTTATTTGCACATAACCGAGGAGAATGATGTAACCAATTACCAAAATTAGGAGCAATACTTGAGTATTGAGATAGTCAATATAAGGGTTTGTCTCTTAACCTTTCCTTTCAACTTCCATAAAAAACTCGCCAAATTAGGACAATTCATCCTTTTATTAATAATTGCTTTCTTTGCCCAGTACATTGATCCTCTTCCTTACCAATTGCCGCAGGTTATGGAAATTAATGATGACAATACCAATAATAATCGTGATTCCCCCGATTACCGACAAAAACGTAATGCGCTCATGGTATAACAATCCTCCTAGACAAAGGGCAATTAATGGCGAAATATACAGCCAAGTGGCTGGAAATACTGGATCAGTTTTAGCGACAAGCCAATAAAAGATGGTATGCGCCACCATAGATCCGGCAATGATTAAATACAGAAGGGATAAAATAACATTTGTCGAAAGTATAAACTTAATATGCACATTTTCCGTGAACAATGATAAAACAAGAAGCATCCCTCCGCCATACATCATTTGTGCCGCATTCAAAGCAATTGGTGATGTACCTTGAAAACGTTGGATGACTCGACTAGAATAAACTGCACCCGCAGAATAAAAAAGTTCACTTAATAAGATTGCTAAACATCCAATGATCCACAGCTTGCTGAACGACGTGCCCATTATACCTGGTAGAAGCAAGAAAATAACGCCGGAAAAGCCTATCAGACAACCAGCTAAAGAACTGACGGAAAGCTTTTGACGATTAATGGCGGTTTGAAGCAGCAAAACCATTAGCGGTCCGCTTGCCGATAAAACTGCCGCTATTCCAGAGCTTAAATATTGCTCAGACCAATACAAGGCTGCAAAAGTCGCGAAGGTTAATCCAGTTCCGGTAAAAAGCATTTCTTTTCTAATTAATAGCGAAAACGTCGCCTTTCCTCTTAATACCATCCATAAAAACAAAATACCTCCTGCCACAAGGAAGCGAATTCCGGCCGAGAAAAAAGGTGGCGCTCCGGCATCTACCCCTACTTTTATCGATAAAAAAGTCGTACCGAATATGAGACACATTAAAATATAATTAAATAACACCATATTTCGCTCCTCCTTATCTGCTTTCCTTCACATCTCCATCATAAGGTGTAAAGAGTAGAACAGATAAAAACGAATAGAACAGTTATCGAAATTATCCTGTATAATAACAGAAAAGGAGGGTCGCTCATGAAAAGAAAAGCACTCTCGAATGTTCATTCAGATAATCTTTACGAACAAATCTATGATTATATTATGGAAAGAATCGGACGCGGCGAATGGGGAGCACATGATAAGCTTCCTTCTATTAGAACATTAGCAGCGGAATTCAATGTACATAGGCTAACAGTCTTTAAAGCTTATCAGCTGCTAAAACAAAACAAAAAAGTATATGTGAAGGATAAATCCGGATACTATGTGATGCCTGACAATATGCTTTTGATAGATTCACAACAGCAGAACCCGATTATTTCTGCTTGCGTTCAAGAAAGCAGCCTCTCTGAAATTCATCAGGTTCGGACTGATTTTCAGTTTTCCATAGCACTTCTTGATCCTAATCTGTTGCCTAATCATTACTTTTCCGAGTATATAAAGAAAGTATTTGATCTGTATCCTAAAGTGCTGGGAACTTATTCATCCATCCAAGGTGACCTGGAACTGCGACAAGCTCTTAGCCGTTATTTTACCGATCAGTTACATTTCTACCTAACTCCCGATGAATTATTGATCACATCCGGTTCCCAGCAAGCTATCGATTTGATCGCCAGAGTATTGATCAAACCAAGAGATACCGTTTTTTTGGAGAGACCAACTTACAGTCCTGCTATCGATATTTTTAGAAGACAAGGTGCCAATATTATCCCGATTGAGATCCATCCACACGGCTACCAATTGGATCATGTCGAGAGTCTCATGCAAAAGCATAAACCGCGCCTTTTCTATCTCAATCCTACTTTTCATAATCCAACCGGCTATACTGTACCGGCAGATCAGCGAAAGAGATTGGTAGAGATGGCTCAGAAATATCAATGTTTACTAGTAGAGGATGACCCTTACCCGGATATTTATTTTGAGGAAAAACCTGCGCTGCCGTTTTTTTCTTATGATACAGCGGACTGTGTTATTTATATTAGGAGCTTCAGCAAATACATTGCGCCCGGATTAAGTATCGCAGCTGTTGCATGCCGTCCATCCGTCATGAAATACTTATTAAAAACAAAATCCCTTTCGGACAGTGGGACGCCACTGCTAAACCAGAAAATCTTTTTGCATTATTTCTTTTCAGAACGTTTGCAGAAACATGTGGAAAAGCTGCGGATTGCTCTTGAAATTCGTAGGAACATTATGGAGGAGGAATTATCTGCTACAGGGTGGAAATGGGCAACTCCAATGGGAGGATTTAATTTATGGATTCAACTGCCGGAGTCCACTCCAATGGATAGACTTCTTGAAAAAAGCATCGAGCAATCAATTTCCTATGTCCCTGGTTCCATTTTCGATCCGCTTAAGGAATACCAATCATGGATCAGAATGAGCTATTCCTATCTAAACGAAACACAATTACGGGATGGCTTGCAGCGATTTGTCCGCATACACCATTCATTAACTTCTACATGAATATGAAAACCTTCCACCATTTAATAGGAGGAAGGTTTCCTTTTGAGAGAACTGATACTCGAACCTATCAAAATATCATTTCATATCATGAAGATTTCTTAACTTCTTCGTATCCTACCTTTTCAAACGCATTCCGCATCGGAACATTTTCAACATCTGTATCGGCAAAAACTCTCCAAACTCCGATATCTTGTAAAAGTCTCGTTGCTCTTAAAAGTAAATCGTTAATAAATCCTTTTCCACGGAATTCAGGAACCACACCAATATAATGAATCGTTCCTTCCATCAGTCCGTTCTTTTCACAGCCTTTAAATGTAACCGGCTGGATAAGTCCCACAATTTCTTCATTATAGTAGGCAAGTTCCCACCATGCTTTTTCAAATTGAAAATATCCTTCGTCTACGTTGAAAACGTCTTCTACGAGTTCACTATGACTCTCAGGTGTTGTGTGTTTTTTATCCTCTCGATCCAATGAATTTATTACTACTTTACTAATAATTTCTTTAAATGTATTTTCCAATTCAGGAGTCACTTTTTTAAAATGACAACGATCAGGTACGATTACCTTTTCCTTTGGTTCATTCCATACATAAGCAATTTTTTCATAATTTGATGACAAATTTCCAGTCCTCCTAAAGGCTGTTCTATTTTAGATTCCTAATCTAATAGTTCTCTATTAGTATGTAAAATCCTTTAAAACTCCTTTAAGTACAAGCTTCCAAAATTGTAGCTAATTTCAACTTTTGAAACGTTACCCGCCATATTTTCCAATCCATTATTTAATCACGATAGACAATTTATAATTAGCATGCTCGATTAATTCGTCTAAAAATTGATCCAGTACTTCATTCGACGGAAATTTACACTCTAGAAGATAACAGCCTTCCCCACTAATTTTGAAGTTGTTTACGATGTAATCTTGTTGTGTATTTATAAACGATAAAAATGGTTGATGATGAATGCTCTTTGTATAGATATGGAGAAATGCGTGGACAAAGTAGCCTATTTTTCTATCATTTAATTTAATCGTATAGCTTTCTATGACACCTTTTTCTTCTAATTTCAATACTCTTGTGGAAGTTGCTTGTCCCGTCAAATGGACTCTTTCACCTAATTCCTTCATCGAAATTCGGCTGTTCTTTGACAGCTCTTCCAATATTTTTTTATCTGTATTATCTAACATCGTAATCAATCCTTTCACATTTCAAGTGAAACCCCATAAACGCTTGATTTTATCTATGTAAAATTATTTTTCTCCATTTTATACTATCCATAGATCTTACAAAAGGGGGAAATATCTTATGAATATTAGACAAATAAGAAATGCAACGTTGGTAATACATTATGCAGACAAGAAGTTTTTAGTCGATCCGTTTTTAGCTGAAAAAGGAACAATGCCACCGTTTCCCAATACACCAAATCAGGTCCCTAACCCACTGGTAAGCTTGCCAACTTCTCTTGAGGAAATTACTCAGGTGGATGCTGTTATCGTCACGCATTTACACCCTGATCATTTTGACGAAGCTGCCAAAAAGGTTTTACCTAAAGATATAAAAATCTATGCTCAAAATGAAAAGGACGCAGAGGCAATTAAAAAAGAAGGTTTTCATAACGTTGAAGCGTTAACGAATGTTATTAGTATCGGAGGCATTACCTTAACTAGAACCGAGGGAAAACACGGCACTGGAGAAATAGGCAAATTGATGGGGGAAGTTTCTGGTGTTGTGTTTAAGCACCCGAATGAAAAGACGCTTTATATTGCAGGCGATACCATTTGGTGCAATGATGTTCAAGATGCCATCAAGATTCACAACCCGGAAATAATCGTTGTAAATGGAGGGGCTGCACAATTTCTCCAAGGCGATCCTATCATTATGACGAAAGAAGATATTTATGAAACCTATATGAATGCCAAACATTCGACTACTATCGTTTCCCATATGGAGACTGTCAATCACTGCTTATTAACTCGAAAAGAATTAAAAGCCTTCATTGATGAAAAAGAACTTGCCAATCATATTCTAGTACCAGATGACGGGCAATCTTATTCATTTTAATGGCAGTAAACCTGCTATATAACGATAAGTGGCAGTATGATAATAACTAAATTATTCCTTTAAAATAAAGCATCCGTTCGCTTAACTAGGGTATTTAGCGAACGGATTAACTTTTATAAATCCTTATTAGTATATATCTTAACGGATACTTGCATGGAGACAAAGCCGATAATAATGGAAGCAATAAAGGGAATCCATGCAAATATAGGCTGGGATAATTGTGATGTAACATCTATTCTTATGTTAGAGGCTTCCATTCTAAAATAGTTTTCATATCTAATCATCCTCTTTCGTTATTCCCACCAACTTTGCTGTTTTCCATGCCTCTAAAAAGTTGTTTTTCAACTATTTGTCTTTTCGTTTCCAGCATCATCTCTAAGTTTTCCGGAGCAACATACGAGCCTTTGCCAACCTTCGTTACAATAAAGCCTTCTTTTTCTAACTCTTCATACACCCTTTAAATTCTTGATATCCAAATAGAAAAATAATGAGGGGCTTTTAGTTGTTTGATTGATCAAATTATCTTTGTATCTGTACAATATCAAGGGAATTCTTTACATATAAGTAGACCATACGAAAAAGTATTAGGCTTTAAATCAAGATGCTTCATTCCTTCTGTCACAGTTATTAATCCAGTTTTCCAATCATCATATACTTGAATAAAGTCCTCATTAAGCCTGCTGAATTTTTAAAGCTAGTAACATTAATCAAGGAATTACAAAATAAAGTGAATTTGAACCGATGTGTGAACAGACCACTAGTTAAAGAAAACTCCTATGCAGTGGACCTTTTTGAACAGATAGAATTATGAAAAGATGAAAATAAAGTAGGGAATGTTTCTTTAAATAAAAGTTTATTTTTTGTAAATATGAAACGGTATTAATAACTAGGAGGAGCTTTTTTATGGTTAATTGGTTTCAATTAGACGAAGAGTATATAATGCCTACATATTGTCGTACGAAGGTTGCTATAGAAAGAGGAGAAGGTTGTAAACTGTATGATGTAAATGGGAAAGAATATTTAGATTTATTTTCTGGTGTTGGAGTAAATATATTAGGTTACAATCACCCAAACATCGTGCAAACCACCTTAAAACAAGTTGAAAAATGTTTGCATCTTCCTTTTCATTTTTTAAATCCAGTTGCCATTGAATATGCAAAGAAATTAGTGAGTTATACCTTAAAGAGCGGTAAAGTCTTTTATACAAACTCTGGTACTGAGGCTACAGAAACAACATTAAAGTTACTTAATAAATATAGAAATATAACAAATGAAGAACGTGATGGAATAGTTGTACTTAAAGGTAGTTTCCACGGGCGAACATTAGGTGCACTTCACTTTACGAGACAAGAAAAAATATATCAAAACTTCCCTAAAACTTCTATTCCGGTTTTTGAAGTGGAACGTGAAAATATAGAGAAATTAGAAGAAACAATCATTCATGAACAGCCAATTGCAATTATGCTCGAGCCCGTATTAGGAAGTGGTGGGATATATCCTTTATCAAGTAAATATTTAAAAGGAGTTCAACATTTATGTGAAAAATATAATGTACTTCTTATAGTTGATGAGGTACAAAGTGGTATGGGCAGAACAGGAAAGTTGTTTGCTTATCAGCATTTTCATATTACACCTGATATTATTCAATTTGGTAAAGGGGCAGGAGGAGGGATACCGCTAGGCGGAATAATAGTAGGTTCTCAGTTATGTAATACTTTTTCACCTGGGGATCACGGAACAACGTTCGCTCACTCATCAATTGGAACGGCTTTAGGGTTAACTGTATTAAAAACATTAATTGACGATGGATTAATGAAAAAAGCTTATGAAACCTCCTTATATTTAAATAACAAACTTCAAGAAATTCAGAAAGAAAATTCTTATTTAATTCAAGAAGTACGTCACTCTGGTATGATGTTTGGCATTAGTATGAATGATACGAATGTAAATGTAGAAGAACTGCAGTTATCATTAATGGATAAAGGAATGTTGGTTGATGTGACACAAAGAAATATTATTAGGTTACTTCCGCCATTTATTATTACGAAAGAAGAGATTGATGAATTTATAAAACAGTTTATTTACTGTCTTACTTGTTCAGCAGCTTTAGTAAGTTGTTAATGCTATTTTTTCATCATTCTCACCGCTAATGTATTAATTAGAAAATAAGCATTCTCTAGCTAAGATAAGTAAAATATATATTCAAGCATCGTATGCTATTTCGAAGGAACGCAAAAGTCCAATTTCTTAATTTCAATGTTGAGAAATTGGACTTTTTATATTTAATTATAATGCAAAATTTCGCTTAAAATAGGTGCAAATTAACTCCAAAAGGGACAAAGAAAACATATCGAGGTATTTATAATTTCTTAAAAGTAACAGCTATTTTTTGAATGAGCTACATTTTTTATCGAAGGAATGCAGCTAATGACTGTTGAAAGTAAATAACTCTATTGAAATGAACACTTTAAAAAGTTAGGATCTTTTCTTTTTTTCACTGACTACTTTTGTCAGGGTTGACGTTTTAAAATGAAAGGGACAATTAATTAAGGAGGCGACCAACAATGGTCATGACATTGGAGAAATTTCGCGAAATTTTGGATGGGAATCGTCTTTTAACCATTCGAACAATTGAGGTATTCCCTGAAGACAAGTTATTCACCTTTGCACCCGTAGAACCACTTCGTCCTTTCTCAAAAATGATTTTAGAGATACTAGATATTGAAAGAGCATACGTACGCGGTATCGCTATCGGTGAATGGGAATATAGCCATTCTTTTGCTGATGTTTCTACCAAAGAGGAACTTTTAGACAGTTGTCGTGAAATAAAGGAGGATGTGCAAAAATGGTGGCCAAAAATCACCGAGGAACGGTTGCACACCGTAGAAAAAGATCCCTTTTTTGGTGGCGAAATGAGTCATTTCGAACGTCTACATTATACATTGGAAAATGAAATCCACCATCGTGGCCAAGGTTTTATTTACTTACGGTTACTTGGGATTGAACCGCCAGCGTTTTGGGAGCGTCAATAAAGAGGGATAACATTTAAAGGTTATCCCTAGGGTTGAATTTTTTAATTTGGGCTAACAAGAAAAAAGCCGATATCTTAATTTACAAGATATCGGTTTTTATATAGTAAATATTCCTAGATTTTTAAATTAATTGTGTAATTGATAGTTTCCAAAATAATAGTACCTTATATTTGATCCAAGATGCGAAACAAATTTTTATACTTTGAAAGTGTATCTTTGTCCACCTTTGTACCTGAATCAAAAAAGGAAATGTCACCTGTTCCGTTGCCCAGTAAATTTCTTTCCTTTAATATTCTCTCTAAGTTTTTTGCTGTTCCAATACTTCCGGAAATCATTTCAACTTCTTTATCAAACAGCTTCTTCACGGAGTTAGTGAAATATGGAAAATGGGTGCATCCTAAAACAACTGTTCCATACTGCTTTAAGTCAAGTGAGGATAGCTCTCTTTGTAAATATGGCAACACTTTTTCTTCCCTAAATTCAAATTCCTCCGCAAATTCTACAAGACCTGGAAGTGGTATACTATCCACGATATCATGATGATCGATGCTTTGTACGAGATGATGATATTTTTCTTCTTTAAGTGTTAATCTAGTTGCTAACACTAACACTTTCTTCTGTTTTTCTTCACATTTCTGCACTGCTGGTTTTACCGCTGGCTCAATGCCCAAAATAGGGATATCATATTTTTCACGAAGGTCTTGTACAGCGATGCTTGTAGCTGTATTACAGGCAATGACTACCGCCTTAACACCTTGATTTGCGATAAACTCCACTGCGTCAAAAATATATTGTTTTACCTCTTCCTTCGGCTTTTCACCATATGGTATGTGTGTCGTATCTGCATAAAAGAGGTAATCTTCCTTTGGCAAAACCTTTAATGCCTGATGAAGTACGGTCATTCCACCAATACCAGAATCAAAAAATCCAATTCTCATTACTTCCACTCTTCTCTTTTTATTCTTTCTAGCTCTATACATTGCGAGGAGTCTGAAAAAAATTTAGTTAAACTCATTAGGTGAGGCTCTATTCTTACTATGTTGCTTTTGTAGACGAAAACCTTTGTAAAATTTTTCGCCATTACTTCCCCTTCTAAAAAAGTATTGTACAATTATTTTTAATTCATTTACAATATTTTTTCATCTCAAACTAAGCTAAGAAAATTAATTGGTATTATCGGAGACTTTAATAAAAACTTAATCAATCATACAGCCATCAATAAAGCAATTGGTATCAGTAGACAAGAATTATACCTGAATTAGATTATGTTATCCTGTTTTCGGTTATCACTAAATTGCTGGCATAAAAAATGGAAATAAACAATAAATATAAGTTGACAAATAGGAATTATAGGATTTATGCTAATAACAATAAAAAAATTAATATGTCATGGAAACTTATCCAGAGAGGTGGAGGGACTGGCCCGATGAAACCTCAGCAGCAGATTCCAATGGAATCCTGTGCTAATTCCTGCAAGCTTAGGCTTGGTAGATAAGTTGAGGTACTTAAACATTTGATCAATCCTCTTCTTATCTTTTATTTAATTAAAAAAAGGAGTGGGTTTTTTTATGGGTAAATTACTTAGAGAAGCTGTTGAAACAAGAAGGAACGAATTGATTAGTAAGCTAATTGAGCTTGATCAATATAAAAAAGAAGGTAAGCATTTATTTGAGTTAACCTTATCGGATTTGGAATATGAATATTATAAAATTCAATCAAAGAACCATCCGCACAGTGGGATAGACTCCATCAAGTGGAGAAATTTTTAGGAAACAGAGGGACGGTTCTTGCGTTTCAAGAAAAGCAAGAACCGTCCCCTTGTTTTCTTTTTTTAATAAATATCATAAGTTTAGACAAAAGAGGCAAACTGTACTTGTGATAGAAAGGAGCTGAAATGCATGACAAAGAAATTTAATAAAGGCAGCGGCAATCAAAATTCCCCTTCCTTACATGGGCAATCATCTGTCAGCGGGGATAATAGTAAAGGGAATAAAAGAAATAAGGATAAGCGAGATAAGACAGATGGGGTATAAGTAAGAGAAACCGGTCCCACGGGATCGGTTTCTCTAAGTTTCATCAGGCAAAAATTATTTGGAAGAAATTGCAGCCAATATATGATGTAATTCCTCAAGATTTTGGATTTCATACGTTGGCACGATGTCCGTATTGTTTTCTTTTCGATCTGGATTGATCCAGCATGTATCGAGCCCGTAAAGATTGCCGCCTTTTATATCTGCACTTAGTGAATCTCCAATAATTAATCCCTGTTCTGGAGATAAATTTGGGATGCGCGCAAACACATAATCGAAAAATTCTTTCATCGGCTTTTGGTAACCTGTTTCTTCTGAGACAAATATCTGCTTAAATAACGGAAACAAGCCTGACGCACGAAGGCGCTTATCCTGAGTGGCAGAATCCCCATTGGTCACTATATATAAGTCATAACGATCCTTCAGTTCTGTAATTAATTCCAGTGCACCGCTGATAAGCTGATGGCCTTCTTGCAGGTAGCCACGGTATTTATTTTCCAATAAAACACCATCTACCTCTTTTCCGTATTCCTTGAAAAATGCAGCAAACCTAGTGTTAACCACATCATCACGGCTACGTTTCCCCTCTTCGAATTCTCGCCAAAGTTCTTGATTAATAATTTTATATTGTTGCACCATTTGAGGAGTCAGTTCAATTTGCTCATCTTCAAAAAGCTGTCGTAATGCTCCACTCTCAGCAGCACGAAAATCCAAGAGAGTATCATCTATATCAAAAAACAATGCTTTATATGTTTTCATGGTTATCGTCCCTTTCATAGAAGTCTACTTTACTAGTTTAAAAGTTTTTCCCTGCCTTGAAAACCAATTTCTCCTTCCCCAACAAGAATTAATTTCCATTGTCGTACTTGTGGCAGCTACCTTTAGAATATATAATAAATTTGGAATTATCATTATTTCCAAGGAGGATTTACGTGGGATTATTATTTTATTGATTTTAAAAGCTGCTTCAGGACAAAAAATTTTATCCTAAAGAGGTGCTTTTAAATGAAATGGGTTAAAGATTTTTATGATAAACAATTTATTTGGTGAACTACACAATACGATTTTGATTTGAATCACTTAGAAGAAGACCTAGTTGATAAAATAGAGCGTTTTAGCGATCAGCCTATCACTAAAATCCTTGAATTAGGTGGTGGCAATGGACGTTTTGCCGTTACTGCTGCAAAACGTGGATATGAAGTTACTGTTATCGAACTCGCCCCTTCGTGTGTAGAAAATATTTATAAACTTGCTGAAAAGCATAATATAGGAAGAAATCTGTGCATCATTCAAGGTGATTTCTATCAAGTAGATATAGAGGAACAATTTGATGTTGTTTGCTATTGGGATGGATTTGGGGTCGGAGAAGATACTGACCAACAAATATTGTTAAAGCGCATTTCCGAGTGGCTGCAACCAAATGGTGTGGCACTGATTGATATTTATACCCCCTGGTACTGGGCTAAGGTCTCCGGTCAAGAAATGGAGTTTGGAAATATTGCTAGGCGATATGAATTCGATGCAAATAGATGCAGGATGTTAGATACTTGGTGGCTGAAGGATCATGAGGAAAATCAGATAACACAATCGTTAAGATGCTATTCACCTTCTGATTTGAGTCTATTATTGAAGAATACCGATTTACATTTAGTGCACTGTGAACCAGGCGGAGCAATGGACTATGAAAATTGGCAATACACCGAACAAGTAGCCTTAGACAAAGCGATGACTTTTATGGCAAAGTTGCAAAAAACAAGATAATAAACGATAAAAGCAGTGTATTAAATGCACTGCTTTTATCGTTGGAGTGAAAACGGTATGAAATTTTTGCCGTTTGGTTCCATATTTATTCTGAACATATTAATGCTGCACTGTTTGGACCGAAATTGTTGCTGAACGGACCGAAATAAGTAAGGAACAGACCGAAACAGCCATTGAACAGACCGAAATTAAGGGTAAATAGCCCGAATTAGGTCTTTAGACCCACAAAAAGCCTGGTAGAATCACCAAGCTGGATCTTCATTATGAATAAAGCTTGTCACAATAAAGAAGACTTGGATTAAGAAAGTTCCAAGTCTTCCGTTTTAAACTATTTAATATCAGGAATTTCACACTTTCCATCCGCACAGTACGGATCACCCGATTCATTCTTATCATCATTTAATATAGTAATGGAGCCTTCTTCATCACTTGCTTTTTGTAACGCGTTTAAAAATACCCCAATTGGCTGTGCTCCTGAAACAGCATACTTTCGATTGATTACAAAGAATGGAACTCCTTGGATACCAAGCATCCCGGCTTCTTGTTCATCGGCACGAACCTCTTTTGAAAATTCCTCACTATTTAGCATTTCACGCGCTTTCTCTGCATCTAATCCAACTTCAGCTGCCAACGCTATCAATGTTTCGTGTTCTCCAATATGTTTGGACTCGGTAAAATAAGCTTTAAATAGACGTTCTGTCATTTCGGTCATTTTGCCGTGATGTGCAGCAAAATGAGTTAAGCGATGAGCATCGAACGTGTTTGTTGGTTTCATGGTATCGAAATGATATGTTAAACCAACTTCTGCTGCTTTCTGGGCAACATTTGCATTCGCTGCCTTCGCTTGCTCTAGGCTCATTCCATATTTTGTTGCAAGCAAATGATGCATGTCCATATCATAGTTTTGTTTTGCATTCGGATCTAATTCAAAGCTTTTAAAGACGATTTCAACGTTCGACTTCCCGCCAAACTGATTTAATGCTTCCTCAAAATGACGCTTGCCTATATAACAAAACGGACATACAAAGTCCGACCATACTTCTACTTTCATCCTAAACCCTCCGATTTTAATCATTTATATTCCTTCATTATTATCCTACATAAAAGGAAATACAAATATTATGTTTCCAAAACAGGTTAAACTAGTTTTGGACAACTCATCGGTACTTCTCTTTTCCCTTGAGTCGTTGAGCTTTTTCGGTGCAATGAGATCAGAACGGGGTGTGGAACTTTCCTAGTTTGTTGATGTAAAACCGAAGAAAAGTGTGGAATTTTCCTGCTTTGATGATGAAAACCGAAGAAAAATGTAGAATTTTCCACAAAAAGTGTGGATACAAGGAAGCGATTTTGTGAACTCATAAAAAGCGACGAACTTTTCAGTGAATCTTGACTCCTCATCTCATTCAAAAAACCTCCACACTATAGCAGAGGCAAACCTTCCTTAAATCCCCTTAAATTCATGTACCCAAACAATCATTTTCGGTCCCCACCGCATACCTGGGTGTATGGATAAAATGGATTCCTTATACGATTCCAAATTCGCAAATCCTTCCTGACGAGCATTTTCCTCTGTCATGTCGCCAAGTTTTTGGGAATAAACATTTTCGACCATAAATTTTTTCCCGTCTAGCACCATAATTTCGCCGACGTCCGCATATCTGCCGTTTCGACGAGTCGCAGTTTTTTCTCCTGCCAGCACCTTTTTGACAACCCTCTCCAATGTCACAAGACGGTCGACCGAGCATGTTTTAGGTGGTAAAACATGATTTTCACTCATGTTTCTCTCCTCCCTTTTGTTCTTGGAATTCCTTCCATGCGGTTATGCCACCTTCAAGTAAGGCAACTTGGTAGTTTTTTTTAGCTAAAATCTTGGCACATTTCGCTGCAGAATTACCGGTCGTACAGGTAACGATGATTTCCCGGTCCTTTGGCAAGGTTGAAATCATATCCTCTTCGTTATCAAAAATAGCCGATTTATGTATGTTATACGAATTTTCTACATGATATTCCTGAAATTTATCCTCCGCCCGAACATCCAGTACGAATGGTTTCTTGTTCTTTAATTGTTCCTCTAATTCATTAGGGGTGATCTTTCTGATTTCCACTTTCATCCCTCCAATTCTATTCTACTATCCTAACATTTTAAAAAGATAAAATCATACTGCGTGATCTTCAACTATGTAAGAGCATTTCCAATTAAAAAAACAGGTGCAGAAATCCACACCTGTTCCTCATTATTTCATTCCTGAAATCGTATATCCATCGATGATATGCTTCTGGAAAATGATAAATATTATCACAATAGGGACAACCATAAAGCTTGACCCAGCCATTTGTAAAGCTAGTTCATTGTCCCCTACACCAGCATTTTTCGCTACCCAAACTGTTTTTTATGTGACCCGAATCCTGTTCATTGTGACCCGTTTCAGATTCTATGTGCCCTCAATCGTTCATTGCTCCCTCCTCCAGCATTTTCGCTACCCAAATCCTCTTTTATGTGACCCCCTTCCTGATCATTGTGACCCGGTTCGGATTTTATGTGCCCTTACTTGTTTATTGTTCCTTCTCCAGCATTTTTCGCCACCCAAACTGTTTTTTATGTGACTCGATTCCTGATCATTGTGACCCGGTTCGGATTTTATGTGCCCTTACTTGTTTATTGCTCCTTCTCATACAAATATGAC
>NZ_JBYSWK010000065.1:0-22316 GCF_058781025.1 Heyndrickxia sp. FW510-T9
CCCGATCATAAATTGTTAGATACTATTATAAGCTTGTTTCTCCCAATTTACTGTGTCCATTTTTTAGACTAACATCAGAGTAATTTTATTTGATGTTTTAACATCTTTATTATTTAGTGATTTATTCATCACAGTTTCCTTGTCGATAATTTCATTAATTTCTGTATTGATTTTTATAATTTTGGTGAAGAAGGAATGATAATTGACATTATTTTTTTTTCCTTTTCTTGATTGATATATCTATAAAGACTTGTTTGGCTTATTCCAGATGCTTTGACAATTCCGTTAATTGAATAATCTTTTGATCTATACATTTTTAAAGCTGTATTTCCGTTATCTGAAGGTGCTTTCGGGCGGTTATCCCTCTCTAATGAGAAGGGCTTTTTTATTATTTTGTTTAACTTAATATCTAAAATGATTTCAATATTTTTAACTTTTTTACATCAAGTTATAGAAGTAATTTATAATATGTTATATAAAAATGGAGGTGTTATATGTCATTACTATTTACTTTATTATCAATCCTAATATTAGTACCTATTTGCGTGGTCTTGCATGAGATTGGTAAAGCAATATTTATTTTAGTTTCTACTAAAGATGTGATTGTAGAAATCTATTCTGGATGGAGCAAAAAAAGTCTATTAAATAATAAAAAAAGTTTTCAAGTCGGAAGAGTTCATTTTTATATTAAATGGGGTTATAACAGTGCATGTTTTTATAAAAATAATGCTGATGAAATGACTAAGTTTAAAATCGTATCCGCTTTACTAGGTGGGCTGATATTTTCATTTATTTTATCCTTAATTACATACTTATTTTTACTAAATCATAGCATAAATGCTGATTTAAATGATTTAATCTCTGATTTTGCTGTTTACAACTTAGTTATTTTTATACTCAATATTATCCCTTATAAATCTAGTTTTTTAGGAACATCTGACGCTTACTCAATTTATAAATTAAGTAGAGGTAGCCGCTAACTTTTTTATAACAAAAGTCCCTCTCAAATGAGAGGTAAGCCAAAGCAGGATTCTAAAAATAAAACATAGAATGGGACCCGTTTGATTTATTTGCTATTTATTGTCCTGATGATGAAATAAATAATTATTAGTATAATATTAAATGGAGTGAAAAAATGAAAATACATTATGAAATTATACCAATTGAAAAAGCTTACTATTGTAAAGAGTTGTGTAATGAACTAATGGCCTTTCAAAAATCAAAGGCAAAAATTACACCAGAATTGTTTGATACTATGAATTTTGAGACAAGAATGCTTCCTTCTATAAATAATGCATTATACAATCAAATCGTGGTTGGAAAAGATGGAGACAAAATAGTTGGTTATGCATATTCAAACATCTCTCCTAAAGAAGCCTACTCAAATAATTTCGCAACTTTTTTCGACCTTTCTTCCATACATAGGAACAATGTAGGGTGTTTATCCCAGTTTTATATTAAAGAAGAATATAGACGATATGGTATTGGTACAATGCTTTTTGATATGTCCATGAATTGGTTGACCCAATTTGATGATATTGAGGATTATTTTATTTTTGTATCAAATGGCAATGATGAGGCTTTAGAATTTTATAAACGTAAAGGTTTTGCTGTCAGCCATAATATCTTGAATGGATTTATAACTGTTTTGCGAAACAAAAGACTACCAGATTGATAGAAATAGCAAGTTTATGAAAAACGATATTTAAGCGGGGGCATTCCCTTAAAAAACTTTGCTTCTGTAGTTTCTTGACCGTATGGTTCAAGAAATCCACCGATTTGGTCTTGCAGCCCGAATCGTTTCTGCATTTGGAACGGAAGCGAACATGACGTGAATTTACTCCGGAAAACCATGAACTGAACTACGTACTGCTTCCCCAGGTTGGTATAATACAACTGCACCGAAAGAGTTGGCAATCGCAGAAGCTTTTTCTCATGACAACAAGAAAGAGACAATAGATCTCATACGTCAAGATTTAGAAAAAGTGGATCTGGTTGTATATTGTTTAACTGCTGGGAAGAAAGTCGATTCTTATACTGGTACTACCCACTACTCGGTGTTAAAAGAGTTTAGTAATGAGTAAATATATTGATAATGAAAAACTTATTTTAAAATAAATTGAAAGTGGCAAGAGCCGAAGAAAAAATATCTCAACAAAAACTAGCTTCCCAAGTAGGTGTCTCCAGAAAAACTATAACTGCAATTGAAACCGGACAATTTAATCTTTCCGCTAAGTTGGCTTTAATTTTATGTATTGCATTAGATACAAAGTTTGAAGACATATTTTATTTTTAATGAACCACATATTTTTATATTAATCCAGCTAATAAGCTAGTTCCTTATTGTGCTAACGGGTGGCTATTCTTCCAGAAGGGAATAGCTTTTTCTTATCGAAATAAAGTGTAGGGTAATGAATATTTAATAAAATAAATCAATACAAGAAACCGAGGATAACGGACAATCGTATTATATAGAGCAAGAATTATTATTGAATATGATGAGGTAATCATGGCAAAGTTTGAAATTAGTTAATGAAAATTTGTTATTTTATGTATAGAACATGGGGGAATAGCTTTGACAAAAGTAAAAGGCATCATTTTAAGTTTGGTGAGTTTGATTGTAATTTTTATTCTTATCATGACTTGGTTTTATCCTTATTCGTTTTTTAGTGTATATAAAAGTGTTACATACACACCTGATCAAATTGTTACAGAACAATATGTTAAAAATTTAAAGGATTTTAAGGAAACTTACAGTAAAACCTTATCAAAAGACCGTTCACAATATATTCTTTCACTTTACGAACAAGATTGGTTAGTCAATAAAGATTCAGTAGAAATGGATGAAAATGCGATTGATTCCATCTTATTTGATGTTAATGAAGCCAAAAACAATTCACTATATTTAATTGCACAAAATGACTATGCAAGTGAACAAAGACAATGTTTAGTTGATAATATTAAAAACTTATTGTCACTTGAAGCTTTTATTATAGAAATGAAAAATAACAGGTTTGAATCGAGAAGTACGATAAACACCGAGTTTCATAATCTGGAATCTGCTTTTACAAATAGTTTTAATATGTTTAAGACGTTCTGTGAACTTTCTCAAACCCAATAATCCTATTACAGTAATTTTGAGTGTACTTACTTATGAAGATAATTTGCCAAGTGTGTAATGTGGAAATTGGATGACTTTTCATCACTAAACGAAAATGGTGAAGCCTATATTCCTAAAGCGGTGCGTTCATGGTTAATCATATTCAACTAACAAATGGTGCTTTGTCAGATAATTAATAAATAAAGAAGAGATGTCCATTAGACCTACAAATAGGTTTAAATTAGACAACTCTTTTTTTACGAAGATTAAATTCGCATCGAATCGTTTCAAATAAAGTATTTTAAGATTCTTCAAGCTTATGAAACTTACCATCTAACGTATTGTAATAGCCAACAACAATTGCTGTCATATTATCTTCGTCGCCGATCCTATAATAAATAATTATGACACCGTTCGTTATAGAAAATCAAAAAAGTCAACTTCCGAATCTGGAAACCTATTTTAATTTATTTAGCAATTATTTATTTTTCCAACCATTTTTTGAATGAACCTGAATTATTTTACTTTCACTCATATACTCAACAGTTTTTCCATCCTCTTTGTACTTAGTTTCTTTATATTTAATCTTTACTGAATCATATTCAGGGTGTCCCATCATATTATAATAGTCATCCAATATAGTCCCTGTTGCCTGTCTAATTTCTTTAAATAGCCATTGAGTTTTCCATTCATACCAATGATCATAGCTACCAGCAAGTACATCCTCTTGCTTATTTATAAGCTGACGAAATTCGTCCATCGTTAATATTTTAGTAACAGTTGATTGTTCCTTCGTCTTGTGAACATAAATTTTGTTACACAAACTTAGAATATTTGGGAAAGTAAATAATATAACCAAAACAATAACAGCAAACGCTAAAATTAGTCTCGTTTTAAGTCGTTTGTTTCTTTCAACTCCATCCATAGTTAGAAGCACTCCTTAAAATATAAGTTTATATCTTTTATGTAGATTAGTTATGTGTGTTTTAAAATCCTTTTTTTTCGAAAAAATTCTATTTGAAATAACGAAAAATAAATAAATTAAAATATATCAAAACTCCCAATTTTTTTATGCGGTTTTTTTTTATGGATAATGGTGAAGAAGATATTAGAACAAAAGGATCCATAATTAATTCATACTATCTCTCAGATGAAAGTATACTAAATGGTTGTTGTGGTTATGACGGTATAAACAAGGTTTGTGTAAATAATAATGATATTGGAAACGAAAATTCGGACGGATGGATGCCACATTTTATAGCATTAGAATCGCATTTTGTTAAATTGGTAAAATAATTAAGAATATGTCTTATTATGCTAATGAGAAGTTTAGTCGAAGAATAAGGTATTCTTGCAAATAATATTTAAAAATGCTATTCTTAAAATGAATTATTTTTGTTCGGTGTAAAGGATAGTATAAGTAAAAACTTTTCGTCTTGATGATCACTGAGAGCAAGGATAGTAATATATTGGTGTGCTAACACACTAGGAGGCAACAAACATGGAAAAAGGTAAAGTAAAATGGTTTAATGGCGAAAAAGGTTTCGGTTTCATCGAACGTGAAGGTGGAGAAGACGTATTCGTTCATTTCTCAGCTATCCAAGGCGAAGGCTACAAAACATTAGAAGAAGGTCAAGAAGTGACTTTTGATGTTGAGCAAGGTCAACGTGGAGCACAAGCAGCTAACGTTCATAAAGCTTAATTATAATGCCAAACTTAGAAAGACTCTTTTATAGAGTCTTTTTTTAGTTCTCGTGAAAAACAAAAATCCCTACTCACTAATGAGTAGGGAACATGAAAACAGTAAAATGGTAAACACATTGTAACATATAATCTGAAGGATTTCTAATTTCCGTCATCTCAACTGAAAGTATTTGCTAAAAATAGGTTTTTCAATCTATAAAATTTCGTATTATCGCTGCCAACAACAATTGCAATCATATTATATTCGGCGCCGATCCTATAATTAACAATTATGACACCATTCATTATAGAAAATCAAAAAAGTCAACTTCCGAATCTGGAAATCTACTTTAATTTATTTAACAATTATTTATTTTTCCAATTTGAATGAACCATTAGTACCGTTTTGAATCTGTTTTTTCTTTCAACTTCATCCATATTTAGAAGCACTCCTTATAATATAAGTTCATATCTTTTACGTAGATTTGTTACGTGTGTTTTTAAAATCCTTTTTTTTTTGAAAAAATTCTAATGAAATAACGAAAATAAATTGAAATCTACTTTCAAAAGGCAGATAAAGAAAGAGTAAATTCAAATTTAAATTCATATGATAAGCACTCGATATATTCATTAAATTTGCAAACAATAAATGCAATAAAGAATTTGCTTAACAACCCCTTCAGATATACTCCTACCGATTATATTAGAGGCAATAAGTGTGTAGTGCCTGGGTTATGGTTGCTAGTTCCAGATGATTGGAAGCGTTATTGAAAATACTTCAGATAAAAAAGAACTAAAAAATTATTAAACTATATGGTGTATTAATCCAAGAAGGATTAATGCTTTTTTTTGTTGAAATTATTGTACTAAAGAGGCAATTTAGTGAAAGTAGAGAGGAGAGAAATTGAACGAAGAAAGAAAGAAAAAGTATTTGCATTTGGTAATAGGTTATTCAGGTCTTATACTCATAGGATTATCCGTACTGAGGTTTATATCTGTTATTCATGCATGATACAGTTGGATATGCATTGACTATGTTTGGCTATTTATTCCTTGTTATGTACTTCCAGTTTGCAGATAACAAGATAGGAGTTACTACAAAGGAAATGATTATATTTAGAATAGGCTTTATAGTAATCTTGGGACTTCTTGCTTTGTTTATATATGAATAGTTTTTGGTCTTGAATTAAAGAGTTCGATAATACAAGAGGGAAAAGGCGTGTTTTAATGGAATTTATTTTAAATAACCTGATTACTTATTAATTTGAAAAGCAGAAATAAATGATAGATTTATTGTTTGTAACTTCTGTAATTAACGGGTGCAAGAATCTAAGTTCCAGCTGCAATTTCGGTGGCTTTTCTTATTGAACTATTTGAGTAGTTTAGTGGAAGAAGAGGTATACCATTTAATTGTTAAAGGAAGTGAAAAAATGTTAATGTATTATGCAATGTTAATTATTGGGGTTTTGTTAATAATAGTGGCAGTATTTAACTTTATTGCTATGTTTAATGAAAAAAAATACACAATTTTAAATGTAAGTAAAATTCTTGTAAGGTTATTAATTGGTGTTTTACTTTTAGCAATTACTCTCCCGAGCCTTAAATATGTTGTGCTAAAGGAATATGATGTCGTAAGTGGTAAATGTGTTATCGAAATAGATTCATCAGGTCGTTCTTCTGAAGCGAACTTTAATATGCTAGATACAGATGAAATATTTAGCTTCAGAGATATTCCAGCACTTGATGCTTATGGAAAGTCAATCCCTTATTATTGTGAGGTGACAGTTACAAAAGACCATAAGTTTGGGGTCAGTTATAAAATATATGATGTCAAAACACAAAAGTTAATATTAAGAAGTAAATAGCTTATTTTTGTAGTTATAAATGTTAAAAAAACGATCTTATTTCTTTTCAATCTTAACGGATATTTCAGTTTTTAAATAAATGATATTCAACGAGACAGTTAAGATGAAGAAGGAAAAGCTTAACCTTTTGGAAATACATCCTATCGTATTGCTTTATTTTCTTTATTTCTTCACTAATGGGTGCTTTTATTTAGGGTAGGGTTTCCATATAAAACCTTAGTTTGGAGGGGAAAATGTTAATTTTAATATTTTCTATAAATATCGTAGGGGCGATTCTGGGAATATTAGGTTTCTTATATCAAAAAAGGTCTATTAATAAATTAGTAAAAAAAGAACAACCAATTGATACAAAGAATAAAATAAACAAGCGTTTAAGGCAAAATGTAATCGGTGCAGGTGCGATGTTATTAGGTTCGTTTTTAGTTCTTATAGCATTAATTTTATCCCTTTTTACCCAATAAGTATGAATGATATTTAAAGAATTTTCTTGAATTAACGGGTAGATAAACGACAAAATCCGCCAGACCTTCAAATAACTTTGGTGTCGTTTGTGATGGGAAAGGTGGTTTTGACTAATAAAAGTCAAACACGAGATATTTATTTTGCGGTAGCATCAACCCGTCGAAAATTTGATTCGTCTATTTAGTGATGCAAAAAAGAATTGTACCTGCACAAGTTGAAGGTTCAATTTCCAATAGGTCGAACAGCAGTATCCAAACATTTATCGGTACTGAAGGATGCCCATCTGGTCTTATCTTGAAAAGTAGGATGAGAGACAGGTTATAGAATCAATCCTGTTCCACTGCGGGAAATTCAAGATTGGGTATCTTATTATCAACAATTCTGGACATACAAAATGGTTGCCTTAAATCGCTATTTAGAGGAGGAGTGTATCAGCTAAATCAATAAAATACAATTGGATAGTTGAGTTCATAGTGTAAACAACATGGGCAATGAATGATATGTTAATCAATCCCCATACAATCGAACTCGAGGAAACATAAAATAGCCCAAGAATAACAGCTTGAATAAGAAATACTATTCTGAGCTTTCCAATTCCGTTATAGTTTACTAATTTCCAGCCAATTAAGGTGCTGAAGATGGATACAGAAAACATAGTACCTCACTTGAGGAAGGGAATGGTAAATCCCGTGGAGCCCGCTTGAGTAATTGAACCGCTGTATACCGAATGGACGTATGGTGGTGTGAGAAGTAGGGGGTTAGTCACCCCCTACTTCTCGATTATCTAGTAACAGCCATTATGAAAAATTATTATATTTTTATTATAAATGTCTCGTCTTTATGGATAAGTTCATGCGATTCTCCATCTAATAATGGAGCTGTTTTAAAGTGAATTTCATTTGGGATGGATGGAAGTTTATCTCCCAAGATCAATCCTATTTCTCCATTCCGTAATTCGCCAGGATGGTAATCGATACGAGAGGCGTCATTTGTCCCCATAAAAGTGTCTTCAGAGGCAATAAAGTTTTGGGAAGGAACGTATAAATAAAAATCATTCCCAAATACAGTCACCATACTAAAAAATTGTACTTCGTTTTTATTTCTATTTTTTATTGTGTATGTAATATCTAAATAGCCAACACTTTTATCGATTTTCCATTTGGAACGATCTATAATTTCATTTGCTTCCTGTAAGCTGTTAGCCTTATATCCTTCATGAAATAGAGATTGAAGAGTGGTTCCAGTATAGGAAGATAGATACTCTTTTGCCTTGTCCGTTAAATCGGTCAATTCAATCCATTTTATTTGTTTTATATATATGTCCATATTAGAAATGACAAAGTGTTTTTGAACGGTGTAGATATTTTTTAATGTAAATGTAGCCCATCCTTTTTGCTGAACTTTTTGCCCCGTATGAACTAATAAGGAATTGCCATCTTTTGTTGTAACAGGAATACGTTCCTTTTGCAGAACTGTATGGACAGGAGGCTGCTTTTTTTTTACTTTTACATCAGTATGTGGTTTGGGCTGTTTTTGCGTAAAAACGAAGTACCCTACGATGATAAAAAGAAGAATGATTGCTAGTATTAATATTATTTTTCCACTTTTTTTCATTGCTCCTCCTCTTAATCTTTAAAACTTTAAAAAAAACACAACACTAAGGAATTCAGATAGAAATCCCTCGTGTTTTTTATAACTTTCACCTATCTATTAAATGAATTAACAATAATGCGACAATCAGATAACCTGTTTTTATTACTTCTGTCAGCATTTTTCGGTATGCCGTTCACGTGAAATGTTGTAGGCACAGTACGATTTTTTACATAAAAGAAATATGGATCCTTTTAAATGATTTCTTTTTCATACTGACTAGAATACATTTGATGAGATAATTGATAAGCTTTCAAGTTATCTAATGTATATGGAAGGAGTGAAAAATCGCCCCAATGATAATGGCCAGGAATAACCATTTTAGCATCAGGATACTTATTCATCAAATTTTGTATCGTAAATGGCCACGCTCCCATATTTGCTTCATCGATGTTATCTACGTTTAGTTGTTCCAGTGCAAAAAACATGTCCCCAAATAAAATCTTATATTGAGGCAACCAAACCGTAATATTATCTTTCGTATGTGCCTCACCCGGATAATATGTTTCGACAATCGTTTTTCCAAGTTTCCGGACGGGGTGATGATCCAAGGTTGGCTTAGGTTCTGGATAACCTGCCGCTTTTGTCATTTTCGCAACAAGGGATGTGCTTTCAACGGGGATTTTAGCCCTTATCAAAGCCCTGATTCCGCCAACTCGGTCAATCTTGTGATGGGTAATAATGGCCCCTTTCACTTTTTGGTGGAAATTTTGTTTGATTAGTTTTAATAACTTATTTGCCAATCGATCATTCCAGGTCGCATCTACTAGATAAAGACCTTTGGATGATCGGATAAGTAATCCATTGGCCGATACCGAATAACCATCAATTTTAGTATAAGTGGTATGTACCCAGATTTTATTATTTATTTTAGTTAACTGAACAGAACCATCTTTATTGCTAATGGCTCTTTTATTGGTCCTTCTTATAGCCTTTTCATTTCTTTTACTTATATTTGCTGCATAAACTTTAATCGATATTCCGGAAAATACTAACGCTCCAACCATCAATATAAAGCTTAATAACAGTAAAAAGTCTTTATGATTGAGTACAGTTGTATGCATGTTAAAGTTCCTCCCTTTCCTATGTCATTTTAGAGCGGGAGGCTTCTACTTTCAATCACATGACGGTAATAAAAAAATAACAATTTCTTATTTTGCATTACAGAATAGCTATTATATGAAAGGATGGCAGCAGTTCGAAAGATTTGTTTATTGCAGGCCGTTCAGTCATTCCTAAGATATTCAAGATTCGAAAACTAATAAATCAAAACAAAGCATTTCATCTACTTCTTAAGAAAAATTTAATAATAATCCTAAATTTATTTAAAAAGTATGAGGTATTCTAGGTACATCTTAATTTTTTGGAGGAAGTAATGAATGAAAAAATGGGGTTTTTACTTGATTTTGATTATGTGCCTCGTCATTTTTATTATGAAATGGGGACCATTTGATCAAGGTAAAAGGGATTCATCTTATAATAGGGAAACTATTGAAAAAGGTTCTTCCGATAATAATAGGAAATCCATCGATAACAGTTCTTCTGAACGAATTAACATTTCTAAAAAACAGGTTTATCAAGGCAATCTATTGTTAGTAAACTCTCAACATCCTGTTCATAAAGATAGTGTAAAATCAGATATAGTTCATTTGAATAATCGTAAAGACTTGGTAAACGGATTTGCGCTTAACGGTACAATTTATTTATCAGAGGATATCGATCATAAATTTTCCGAAATGATCCAAGCAGCTGAAAAAGATGGGGTGAATCACTTTATCATTAATAGTGGTTACCGTGGTTTTGAAGAGCAGGAATCCCTCTATAAAAGTATGGGATCTGATTATGCTTTACCAGCAGGATATAGTGAACATAATCTGGGCCTTTCTCTTGATGTAGGGTCAACGCAACAAAAGATGGAACGAGCTCCTGAAGGCAAATGGATTCAGGAAAATTCATGGAAATATGGATTTATTTTACGTTATCCGCCTGATAAAGCAGATATTACAGGAATTCAATATGAGCCTTGGCACATCCGCTATGTTGGTCTCCCTCATAGCCAGATTATGTACGAAAAAAACTTTACTCTTGAAGAGTATTTGGCATACATAAAAAAACAGAAAGAAATCTCGACATCAGTCGACGGAAAACAATATACCATAGCTTATTACCCAGTTTCTAAAAATATTTCTATCACGGTACCTAAAAAGCATGAGATAGAAATTTCAGGGAACAATGTGGATGGCGTAATTGTGACCATAACAAATTAATGATCCAACTTCTTCAACATACATTTCTTTTGATTTTGCTGTTTCTTATGATGGTAACGTACAATTTAAGTCTCTATCAGCTAACTAAGATACCATTTTCCTATAAGTCCCATGATTCTTTTAAAGAAACGAATTCCTTTTTCAATTTCAGATTCTGATAATCCTCCAAAACCCAGTAAGACTCGGGGCTGAATGTTTTCTTGGGAATGGTGATAATAATATATCGAAACTTATTGAAGTGCTGCCAAAGTTTTTTATATAATCAGATGCTACATGAAATTGTTTAGTATTTACTAGTCATAAATTGTGCTGCAATGATTAGTCTAATCCGTTTATCAATCCTCCAGCCAATAGTGTTAGTAAGGGCATCAAAATCCGAGAGAAGCCGAAGGGGTATTTTTAGAGTGAAAAGTAAAAGAACATCTGGATTGAAAGAACGATTGAGGGACTGTTAAGTGACAATAAATTGTTCCGTTAAAGGGCTAGATTATTGAGGATGTAATTTAGCATTAATAGTGGGGAACCGTATCATCGCTAGTGGTAAAGCAGAGAATTGAACTGAATGTAGAAGCGGCAATGCTAAATTTGCAGATCGCGGCTTAATTTGTTGAGTTACTCGACGCATGTAGCATCTGATGTGACGCCACAAACGTTTGTCAATTCCTCTGTTGATTCACCGACTGGAATGCCCTGCGGCGTCTACGACTTCACGAGCAACCCCCGGCGACGATCGAGTGGGTGTAATGAAAGAAACTCCAAAAACCCACTACATTCTAGGGTTTTTGGAGTTTCTTTTTAGAGTCAACCCTGCACAGGGATGGTCTTCATTTCATAGATTTTTTGGAGAGTAAGGACATGCTTTGTCTTCTCGTCATCGTCCTCTGTGTGGAGGTACCCTTCCACAAGCCTGTACCCGAATACGAGAAGGATCATCTCATAGACGCAATGATAAGCGATATGGGATACATCCGCATACTCCGAAAAGCCTTTATAATACGCGGGGACGCATCGCTGGTAGTATTCGACCATGTGATCGATATCCGCTTCATCCGCAATCAGGCTTGCGAGATCCTCTCCCAAGTAACCCCATCCGGATGTGTCCCAATCGATGAGCGCGATTTTCCCGTCAGCATAGATCAGGTTGGTCACCCAGAAGTCCCGGTGGCATAGCACAAGGGGCAGTCTTTCGATGCGGGCGAGTATCTCGTCTGCGTGCTTATCGATGTCAATGAGCATTTGCCGCACGTGCTGCGGCAATTCGCAGTCTTCCGAGCGTATATAATTGTAGACGACCGGCCATGACCGGTAATGCAGATACGTATTCTTCATGAGATCTGCATGGCTCAGGTTGTTCAGACTCTGCAGCACAGCGGGCCGCTCCGTATACAGTTTGCCTTGGTAGCGTCCTAACTCCAGCGCGACTTGTTCATACATGTCACCGGTCAAGTCTAAACCGGTGACGCCATCGATATATTCCAGCCACAGCTGGAATTCATTTTCTTCGGCATTGATCTCGGCGTGATAACATGTCGGCCAGCGGAAGGCATCCGAGAACGTCGCTCCCAAGTCGGATGCATAGAGATCATATTCCCGGCGCCATGAACCCGGATCTCCGTAACGCTCCCATTTCTTCTGGATTTTCAGCACGATACGGTACGGCAATTTTTCACTATCTGCGGTTTCGGCGATCCCCGTTACTAGGTACACATTTCCCACAGTTCCGCCCTGTAACGGCATGGTTTGGCAGTCGGCAGAGATGATATCCTTCTTGAACCGTCGGCTTAAGGCATAGATCAGCGTTTCTAATTTAATAATCATTTCTTCCATCCCCCGTTTTTCTTCATTTGCTTGCTCCGCATGGCGATTGTTTTGTTTCGAGCCCTCTTGTCGATGAGGTAGCTCGTTTTGTCCTGGACATACTTCTTCTCATGCTGCTGGGCAACATATTGCTCCCACCGTTCAAGCGGCAACGAACCGTCGGCAAGAGCGGCGAGAACGGCACAGCCCGGCTCGGCCTTATGGCGGCAATCCGTAAATCGGCATTGCAGGAACCATTCCTCCACATCGGTAAAGCTCGCGCGTATGCCTTCATCCGCATCAAATAGCCCAAGCTCACGCATACCCGGCGTATCGATGACCATCGTACCGGAGGGGAGCATGAACAACTGACGGTGCGTTGTCGTATGCCGCCCACGGCTGTCGACCTCCCTGATCGCCTGAACCTTCATTACGTCCTGTTCCATCAACGCATTGAGCAGAGACGATTTACCGACGCCGGACATGCCGAGAAAGACGACTGTTTTACCAGGCATCAAGTAGGGATCGAGTTCGTTTAGCCCCTGGCCAGTATGACTGCAGATCGCGTGAACCGGAACATCAGGGATGCTTTGTGTGACTTCTGCGAGCGGGAGATTATAGTCTTCAACGAGATCAGCCTTGGTCAAAATGACAACCGGCTGGCCGCCGCTCTGCCTGGCTTGTGTCAGGTACCGCATGATACGTGAGACGTTGAAATCCCAATTCAGAGAAGAGAGGATGAACACATAGTCAAAGTTGGTTGCAACGACCTGTTCCCGTATGGTTTTGGCGTAGCCTGCGGCATGCCCTGAGTAATCCGCGCGTGAGAATTTAGATCGGCGGGGCAGTACCGTAACGATGAGAGAATCTCCGCTCTCGTTGTAGTGCAGCAAGACAAAGTCACCGACACACGGAAAGTCTACACGCGTTTCCGCGCTGTGATAGAACGTTCCTTTGAGTACCGCCGTTACTTCGCCGCGCTCGGTCACGACCGTGAAGCGCTCGCGCCGAAGCTCCGTCACTCTGCCAGGCAATAATCCGTCGGGTATTGCTTCTATTTCTGTGTAGCCATAGGTTTTCAAATTAATCATGGTTTTTGTTAGCTCCTTTAATGTTGTTTTTTGGACGCAAAAATGCCACGGACAAGCAGCCTCTAAAGAAGCTGCTGTCGCGCGGCATCAGGACGCAAAAAAGATACGACCTTCATCGTATCCTGCAAACAGCAATATTCACGAAAGGTTACTTTGAATGGCATACCAAATAACACGGGCGTTTTTTCGCGTATGCCTACTATTCAGTTTTAAGACCAAACCACCATATAAGTAGTCGCCATTAAAAAACATCTCCCTTCGTGTCAGGAACTTGCTTATCGCTAAGCTGTCTATAGAATAACTTATTTTGGAAAAAGAATCAATACCTGACAGCGCAGATTGTGTCGGCCAGCTCCATCGAACCTGTCGTTGATAAAAAACTGGCGAGCATCATAAGTCAGCGTGAGTGTCTCCTCAATTGTTTGAAGGAAACGGCGTCGATGACGACCTGTTCTTTGACTCGGCGTAATGAAAGACCGTCAGGAGCATTGATTCTATTGGATCAGTTGGTGCAGACCAAGTTTACTTAAACACTAAGAATAGGAACGTATGTTCTTTCTGTAGAGACTTTTGAAAAACCTGAGCTACATTTCCTGTCAGGTATATTTAGTCTACAAGTAAGGAGAGGTAAGGTAAAAAGTTAATAATACAGCATAATTTGCAATTTTCATTGATCTTACGAGCTACTAAAGCAGGCAAATTAAACTTGTCTTACAGTGTGGGGTATGAAAGTAGAAAAGGATGTCCATGGATGACATCCTATTTGTATTGATTTATTTTGTGTAGTTATCGAAGTAACCTTGAATATATACCATTGGTGTTCCTTTGTCTCCACTACCCGAAGTCAAATCAGATAATGATCCAATTAGGTCCGTTAGTTTACGAGGTGTAGTACCTTGTGCTTCCATTGCACCAATTAGGTCTTCTTTTTTAGTCTCGATGTATTCAGAAATAGCCTGTTTTAACTCTTCTCCACGAAGATGAGAGAAGTTGTTATCTGCCAAGTATTTTAATTTCACTTCGTTTGGAGTGCCATTAAGTCCTATGGTGTAAGCAGGTGACACTACTGGATCTGCAAGCTCCCAAATCTTCCCGCTTGGATCTTTGAACGCACCATCACCATAAACCATTACTTCAACAGTTTTACCTGATACTTCTTTGATTTTTGCTTGAATCCCATCAACGATTGGTTGACAGTTGTTTGGAAATAGTTTTACGCTGTCTTCTGTTGCTTTATTTGATCCAAGTAGACCATAAGCTTCATTAAAGCCGCTGCCATTGATTGATTTTGAAAGAATATCATCAAGTCCATATACTTTTTCGGCACCATTGTTTGTTAAGATTCGTTTTGTTCTGAACCGTGAGTGAATATCACACGTTAATACATTCTTTGTATAGTCTAAAATGGTTTTTGGATTGTTTGAGAAAATAACCTCGCAAGTTATACCTTCAGCCTGAACTAGGGATTTATAGTATTCGATGTAATCAACACCTGTAAATGGATGTTGGATAAAACCAAAATGTTCACGGAAATCAGCTTCAGATAATACATCTGTCCATGGATTAATGCCTTTTTCGTCTAGTTCATCGATGTCTACAAGGTGGTTCCCGACTTCATCAGATGGATAGCTTAACATTAAGACTACACTCTTTGCCCCTTTGGCTATACCTTGTAAGCAGTTTGCGAATCGATTACGGCTAAGAATCGGAAAAATGATACCAATTGTTTCGTCACCGAATTTTGCTTTAATATCCGTTGCTATATCATCAATTGTCGCATAGTTTCCTTGCGCACGGGCGACAATAGATTCAGTTATAGTTACTATGTCACGATCTTCTATCGAAAATCCTTCGCTTTTTGCTGCATTTATTACTGTATCAACTACGATTTGTTCGATATTATCTCCTTGGTTGATGATGGGACCGCGAAGTCCGCGAACTACTGTTCCAACAGCTCTTGTCAAATTAATCTCTCCTCTAATCGAGTACACTTTATATAAAAAGTACTTATGTTCAAACACTATATGTTTACTATACCTTTCTAAAGTGATATAAGTGAAGTTAATATATATTATATCCTATATAAGGGGAGCTTATATGATTGGGAAATTGGATTTATATCGTATATTTAATGTCGTTAGCCGAAATAAAAGTTTTTCTAAAGCAGCACAGGAATTATATATGACACAATCTGCGGTCAGTCAAGCTATTATGAAGCTTGAGAATGAATTAGAAATACAACTTTTCTATCGATCATCAAAGGGCATAATATTGACAAATGAAGGGGAATTATTAAATGAGCATATTAATTCAGCTTTAGGAATGATCAACGTCGGAGAAGAAAAAATATTAGAATTTAAAACATTAAAGACAGGACAATTACGTATTGGGGTTGGCGATACTATCTCTCGCTATTTTTTATTACCTTATTTGGAGGAATTTCATGCAAAATACCCCGGAATCAAATTGAATATATTAAATGGAACCACAACAGAAATCTGTGATTTTATTAAATCCGGAAAGGCAGATGTGGGGATATGTAATTTGCCAATTTATGACGACCACCTTCAAGTTATACCGTGTAAGGAGATTCAGGATATTTTTGTCTGTGGAGAAAAATTTAAAAAATTAACGAATAAACCGGTTAGTTTAGATTATTTAATGAGAATGCCACTAATTTTTTTAGAAAAGAAATCGAATTCACGAATGTTTGTAGAAAATTTCCTTAAAAAAAGGGGCTTTCATGTTTCACCAGTGTTTGAACTTGGATCATATGATTTAGTTTTAGAATTTACAAAAATAAATTTAGGTATTTCTTGTGTCATAAAAGAGTTTTCAAGGGATTATTTAGAAAGAGGAGATTTATACGAGATAAGGCTAGAAGAGGAAATCCCAAAAAGGAGTATTGGCATATGCTATTTAAAAAATGTTCCGTTATCGCGTGCTGTGAAGAAGTTTGTAGAAAGTATAAATATAGTTTGAAGCAGTAAGAACTCATTTAGATGCACCAGTAAACCCAGGTCCAACAGATTCTAATTGGATGACGGATGATATAAGAAAATATCTTCAACCTAAATTCTTAATGGGACGTATTGGACTGCCGGAAGATGCTGCGCGCATTATAGCATTTCTTGCTAGTGAAGATGCAAATTGGATAACTGGACAGGTTATCCATTCTGAAGGTGGATTTTATCGAAGTTAAAATGATAGAAATTAGTTGGTTAGCAACTAAATAGGGTGTTTGAGTTAAAAAATTGGTCGCCATTTTGGCGGCTTTTCTTATTTAACTAACTTTAACGATGTATACCATTAGTTCTTTACCAAAATTTATTCTGCTTGAGTGTAGTTGCTATTAAAAAAGTATTAATTTTTCCCCTTGACTTGAAATGCATTTCATAAATTAGAGTGAAAGTAAGCTTATTTTCAACTAAAGGAGGAAGAAAGATGAATAGAAAAATTACTCTGCAACAAGATGAAAGAATACTATCTACCGTTACCGGATTATTTGAAAGCTTTGATGGAATTCAAAATCTCTACTTTGGAGATTTGCATTTAACCAACAAAAGAATATGGTTAGTAAGTAATAGACTAATAAATGTGGAGGAATCTTTATGGTTTGAAGAAGAAATGAGAAATATCGGTCATTCTTCACTCATTGTAGGAAAACATAGGATTAAGGTAATATGGACATACAATGGGAACCTCCTTAATTTTATGAATGCATTTCAACAATTAAGTGTGAATGCGTAGGTTTCCTTGATTTTAAATATATGTAGGAGCTATGTTATGACAAATATTCATGATATTGCTAAATTAGCAGGTGTATCCGTCTCTACTGTTTCTAGAGTCCTTAACAACTTTAAGTATGTTGCTAGCGATAAAAGAGAGTCTGTATTAAAAGTCATTGAAGAAACGAAATATACGCCAAATAAAAATGCGATTGATTTAATTCGCGGAGAAACAAGAACGATAGGCGTTATTCTCCCATATAACAACAACCCTGCATTCGATCAGCTATTAAACGGTATTCTAAATAAGGCTTTAGAAAATGATTTTTTGATAACAGTACTTCCTTCAAAATATAGTAAAGAAAAGGAAATGGAATACTTGCAAAAATTAAAAAGCAAGCTGTTTGACGGCATCATTATTACTTCAAGATCGAATGATTGGGAAACGATTATTCCGTTTAGCGATTACGGTTCCATCATATCTTGTGAATATACTAAGCACACGGAAATTGGTTGTTCTTATATGGATCGGTATTCTTCATTTCTAGATACCTTTCAATTATTAAAAAACAAAGGGCATAGTAAGGTAGCTTTCACAACAGCTAGACGAGAAAGTCATAGTACGAAGCAAATGATTGATGCTTATCATGAGATTTTCGGTGAATTTCCACCTGGGTATCATATTTCAGATTGCCAATGCTTAGAAGACGGATTTGAAGCGGCGCAACAATTCTTGCAGCTGCCCGAAAAACCAACAGCCATTTATGCGAATGGAGATGAAGTGGCTTGTGGTATGTATTTATATGCTAAGTCGCAACAAATGAAGGTTCCTGCCGATTTAGCGATTATTGGTCAAGAAAATCAACCAGTTGGAATCGGCTTGGGACTAACTACAGTTGATCACCAGTTAACGAAAGTCGGTGAACAAGCTTGTAGCCTAGTGATACAGAAATCAAGAGAAAAAGTGAAAATACCATATCATATTGTGGAAAGAGATTCAGTATGAATCCCCTTTTGCCTAATTAATTTTTGTATTTAGCTAGAAAACTAGGAGGAATCTTATTATGTTTACTACTGTTATATTTGACATAGACGGAACCATTCTTGATACGGAGGAAGCCATTTTAAAATCATTGCAACGTACGCTTAAAGAAGAAGTAAACCTTGAATATGAAAAAGAAGAATTAACGTTTGTTTTAGGCATCCCCGGAAAAGATGCATTAAGGAAACTAAATATATCAGATATTGAAAGAATTCTATCTATATGGTCAGATGTCATGATTTCATATATGGATGATATAAAGGTATTTGAACAAGTAGAAGAAGTCGTTAATCAATTGGTAAGTAAACAAATTAGGCTAGGGATTGTTACTTCCAAAACAAATCAAGAAATGATAAATGAATTCGATCAGTATGGATTAAATGACTATTTTTCTGAAATCATAACGGCATCACATACGGAAAATCATAAACCTCATCCAGAACCTCTCTTAACTTGTTTGAAAAACTTAGCAGAAGATAAAAAAAGCGCTATATATATAGGTGATTCTATTTATGATTTACAATGTGCCAAAAGTGCTGGAGTCAAATTTGCACTCGCCTCATGGGGAAGTAAAACATTAAAAGGATTTGAAGAAGCTGACTACATATTAAATGAGCCAAAGGATCTTTTAAAACTAATCTAGTAGTTGTTTAAAAGAATATGGGAACGGGATACACAACGAGAATTGAAAAATATTAATATACACTCAAATTGAACTAACGGTGGCGTTGATCGAAGAAGGATTAACGCTTTTTTTGTTGAAGATATTAAGTAAACTGGCCAGGTAACTTGAAGAAGGAGTAAGAGGTACCAAAAAAAGGGGAGTTTATGGATGATAATATTAGAAAAAAACCCAGAAGGAAAAGTGTATAGCGATTTATTGGAGTTATCTTTTGAAATTTGCGATTCTTTTCAGTTAGTTTTACGAAAAGATATGATGGATGACGTAGAACTTGCAATGGAGCACTATAAGTCATTTTTAAAAAAATTAGAGAGTTCATTGAAGGAAGAATCTGAATGGGCAAGCACAAAGTTATTAGATTCAACAGCTTTTGTCTATTACTATTATACAACGGAAAAAGCGAAAGAAACTTTAAAAGAGCTATCAAAGTCACTTTTTGATTGGGTATCACCAGAATTGCCGGAAGACCTATCTTTTTATAAAGAAGGAAAGGTTTGGTTAGCTACATCATCACACGAAGGAGAGTGTTGTATTTTTCCTGAACATTTTCCGAATAGTGAGGATATGATTAGGCGGATTTCTAATATTAAGGGATTAAAAATAAGGATCGATCAGAGTTAATCAATAGAATCATCATCGTTTGTCATATTCAGCAGACGGGTGCATTTATTAAATTAAGAGAAAGCAAAAGAGGGCTAGAAATGGAGCAGTTGGATTTGTTGAAAGATAAAGGCATCAATTGTATCGAGTTAAAAAATAAAGGACAAGAACTTCGAAAGCGATGGGGAGAAGCATTTACCAAAGATCTTTCTAAGAATCAAAAACGACAAATTGATTATGGTCGTTGCCTATGGCATGTATTTAGTAGTAAAGTTCTTTCGTGTAAAAAGGGGGGAAGGGCAAGAAATGCATTCGATTCAATTATGAAAGATGAGTGCTATATTTTTTATCAAGAATATAAGAATGCAATAATTCTTGAAAATGCCAGCAGTTTAAAATCCGACGACATCATTAATGGAATTGAAGGATATACACATGATGTTTATGTGGTCGATAAAGATTTTTCTTGGACGTATATCCAAACCCATGAAGAGGAAGAGGGACCTTATTTTTATCAACCGGTTTTAGATCCAGTTTTCTTCAAGTAACGGGAGGCATTACTTTAACAAAGGATGCTGTTGAATCGTCAGTTCACTTAAAGAAGGATTTCGTAATTCAAGCATAGAATAATAAATGTATATGAAAGATTTTTCTTTAGGAGATACAAAGTAATGAAACCATTATATAAGTTTTTTCTGAATTTTTTAGTTTTCTTTATGGTAGGTTTAATATCTAACGCTATTTTTAAACATAATCTAAACATCATTACACCCTTTTCAGTGGCATTAGGACTCTCTTCAGGTCTTGTTTTTTGGGGTAAAAAAGTCAAAACAAAGTGATTTATTATTTAGCTAACAGGTGCTATTCTTCCAAAAGGAGAATAGCTTTTTTTTATATCGAAAAAAAGTAGGGTTAATTAATATTCAATAAAATATTTCCATACAAGAAACCGAGGATAATGAACATACGTATTATAAGAGTAAAAATTATTATGGGATAGGATGAGGTACTCATGGCAAAGTATGAAAATACAATTATTGGTGAATTTGAGGAAGTGGTTAATTTATTGGAAAACGATATTGGTAATAGTGGAGTAAGTATGAAATTAGTCGATGAAAGCAACTACACTATTGGAGATACTAAAATAGCAGTTCGAGTTTATGATAAATACTTTATGAGAAATGGAAACAGAGCAAGTTTGAGCCTTACTGTAGTAGGTCATAACAGTGATATTTTTATTTCAGCAATTGGTGCTGGTGGGGGTCAAGGTGTTTTTTTAAACTTTAGTCTTGGCGCAGAAGAGGATATGGTGGCAATTGTGCAAAAAAGTATAGAACAAATAGAATAATACTAAATTTTATTTTTAGTCGCAGTTTCCTCATAATGCAAGTATATTTCATTGCGAACCACTACTTAATTGTGTAAAGATGAACCTAAATTAACGGGTACAAGGCTTGAAGGAGCGGCGTACATCTCCAATATGACCCATATGTAATTTAACTTGAAGCTGATATGCTTTTAATGTTTGTTATGTGAATCCGTCAATTCGTTTGCCCGATTCATACCTTTTCCATGCTTATGATAATAACAAAATACATATCTCCATAAAAATTTCCTTTTTTAAAGGAATTATTGACTGGATTCTCGAAATTGAAACGGAGAAGACTATTCAACTATCGAAGCAGGAAATTGTTATTACTTCTTGAATATCTTATTTAATCGAGAAATTAAAGAAATTAGAGAAAGGAGCGAGTTTATTATGATAAAAGGTGTCGGGGGAATATTTTGGAGGACTAAAAATCTAGATGCTATAAAAAAATGGTACAGTGAAGTATTGAAGATTGAAATAGATAATTGGAATGGGACTATTATTAAACCCCATTCAGAAAATGAAACTATCTTTTCTTTCTTTACTGAAGATGACCCTTACTTCCCAACCGAACAGCAAGTGATGTTAAATTTCCAAGTATATGATCTAAACGAGACTATTAAGCATCTTGAACAAATTGGTGTACCTCTTGAAAAGGAACAACAGATAAGTGAATTTGGTAAGTTTATTTGGATTAAAGATCCTGAAGGTAGACTGATTGAGCTATGGGAGAAATAACGGGTTGTAATTATTCATATTTTGTTGAATAGATGGGGTTTTAGCGAAAAAGGAGTTGTAGTTGCTGCTCCTTTTTCTTGTTCCACTAACAGAGCAGTTTTGTTCAAGAAGAATTTTGATACTATGTCAAGAAAATGGACAAATCAAATTGAGATTTTTAACAATTCCCTACCGCGCCTTCGCTTGCTGGCCTCGATATAAAAGTAAGGGATTTTCCCTTACCTTTATATCGAGGTAACGGC
>NZ_JBYSWK010000066.1:0-20818 GCF_058781025.1 Heyndrickxia sp. FW510-T9
TTTACAAACCACATAGTAGAAAATATAGAAAAAAGAAGTTTGCTTTTCCGCAAACTTCTTTTTTCATGAAATTTATCACTATTTTTGTTTTAAAATTTCTTTCAATTTTTGATATTCCTCTATTTCTATTTCGCCAGCTGCCAAACGATTATCAAGAATGGTCAAGGAATCCGGACTGGACTTGTGTGTACAATACCCTCTTCTCCCCCTCCACATTCTGAAATTGGCAATAAAAAGTCCTATTAAAAAGATAATAATTATAAAACAAAATGGGTGAAAATGTCCCCAATGATGCATAGTAATCCACTCCTATTATTTTTTAATAATTTTCATTGATAACTGTAACAAGACAAGAGCTCTCCAAAATAAAAGTAATGCAATGATCGGGTGAAGAGCTGATATATATGGAACCTTCCCGATAAGACCAGCTGTTATATATTGTAAAATAATCATTATATACAAGATTGCACTTTGCCATTTCCACGTCTTTGGAATTCCTCCGAAGAATGCTAAAATGAACATTCCAATTGGGATAAATTCAAAAAAACGGACAAAAATTTCATGATTTGACCAATTTCCAATATCGGCAAATATAGCGACCCCTGCTAAAAAAACTTGAACCACTATACCGATGAAAAATAACAAAGAAAAAATCATAAAGATGATTTTAACTCCATTGCTTCCGTGTTTCTTATTATCCAAATATATCCCCTCCTTATTTTGACTGAATTCTTTTTCCCCATGGTTTGTAAACAGAAATGATATACATTAGTACTAACGAAACAATTTGCAGCAAAATTCCTGTCCAAAGATATGCTTGATTAATAAAATCATTCGTCTCGTTTTCTTTTGCAATCGTTAATGCTTGCAATGTCCATGAATACATTCCCCATAAATTTAAGCCAATCACAAGTAATGTCAGCCCTTCTTTTGCGATTATCCAATAATAACGAAATAATCCCCATTTCGTCCAAATGCACAAGAATATACCTGTTAACGTTGCTCCAATCGTCGATGCCCGAACGGATGTTTTAGATAAAATATTCATGGCATGAAAACACGTAATTGAAGTTTGACGATCTCCCACTGCAGCAGTGATGCTGAAAATCAAAAAAGCTATCATATTCCCTAACATAATCGCTGCAAAAATAAGATGAATAGTTAGCAGCATCTGTTTCGATTTTATAGAAAGCTTCAGTTCTTTCTCTCCCTTCTTTCATAATTTATCTACCAACAAGCTATATTGTAGGTGCTAAATATAAACCCGCTCTTAACCAATTCTTAAATATTTATTAAAAGCAAATGCGTAAGTGCCTTGATCATCTGCTAGCAGATAGGCGCTATTGAAATTGTAGTGCAAATTTCACCTGGAGCTAGACGTAGACAATTTTTTATAAAGTTACCCATAGATTTAACCAATAAACGATAAAAAAAGCCGCTCTCTACCTCTTTGTAAAAGATAAAGAACGACTTTTTTATCAAGCTTTAAATCTATACCCCGCTCCCCATACCGTTTCAATATACGTTGGATTACTAGGATCTGTTTCTATTTTCTCTCGTATTTTCCGTACATGTACCGTTACAGTTGATGTATCTCCCATCGAATCCAACCCCCATATCCGCTCGAATAAATGCTCTTTGCTAAAAACCTGATTTGGATGTATAGCAAGAAAGGTTAATAGGTCAAATTCTCGAGTAGTCAGGACAATTTCTTCTTCATTAACAAAAACTTGTCTGGAAGCCTTGTTAATATAAAGTCCTTGGATTTGGATATCATCAACTGGTGCCATTTTTCGAACTAGCCTTTCAAACCTTGCCAGGTGTGCTTTTACCCTTGCAACAAGCTCACTTGGACTAAATGGTTTTACAATATAATCATCTGCCCCTAAACCGAACCCGCGTATTTTATCAATGTCTTCATTTTTTGCTGTTACCATTAGAATAGGAATATCTGTTGTTTTTCTAAGTTCCCTACATATCTCAAATCCATTGCCATTAGGAATCATCAAATCTAGTAAAATTAAGTTAAAATGGCCGTTAAGTGCGGTATCTAATGCATGTTTTCCATCTTCGACAATACATGCTTCAAAACCCTCTATTTCTAAATAGTCTCTTTCAAGCTCCGCAATACTTTGATCGTCTTCGATAATCAATATTCTTTTCATACGTCATCACTACCTTCATTATCAGGTTTCTTTAATGTGAAATGAATGGTCAGACCTTCTCCTGTAGAACTTTCTGCCCAAACATTCCCTCCGTGTGCTTCAATAATTTGCGCTGCAATTGCCAATCCAAGACCACTTCCGCCAGATTTTGAATTCCTTGAAGGATCTGCTCGGTAAAAACGATTGAAAATGCGGTTAATATCCTCCGATGAAACTCCTGGGCCATTGTCCATAATCGAAACACACACATCTTTTCCTCTATCCTGCAATGAAATCATGATTTTACAAACTTCTTTATTATTGTACTTCATACTATTTCGAATAATATTATTCATCACACGAATAAGCTTATCACGATCTACTAATGCGGTTAATACATCACTTGTGGTGAGGGTAACTTTCAAATCATGGTTATTTTCCATTCTTAATTCTTCTATATAGTCCTCTAAAAATGCATTCATTTTCACCTTTTCAAATTGAAACTGTACACTTTTAACATCCAATTTGGAATATAAGGAGAGTTCATCAATTAAATGGTCCATATGCTCCGCTTTAGCATGAATTGTATTTAGATAGCTCTGTAGCTTCTCTTTAGAATTTGCTACACCATCGATAATTCCTTCTACATAACCTCGTATAGAAGTGATCGGTGTTTTTAAATCATGCGAAATATTTGCAATTAATTCTTTCCGATTGTTTTCATATCGTTCTCTTAATTCTAGGGATTCCTTTAATTTCGCACGCATTTGGTCAAAGCTTTTCACCAATTTTCCTAGTTCATCCATACTGGAAGTCTTAAGATGAAAATCTAATTGTCCATTACTGATTTTCTCAGAGGCAGATGTTAATTGATTAACAGGTCTTAAGATGCTTCTTGACATAAAGTAAGAAAGCAAAGCATTTGTTCCAACTAAAATAAGCACGATTCCGAAGAAAATGAAGGGGAAATACCTTCTTGCATACTGTGAAAAATTAATTCCTTTCTCCACTAAAAATATCGAACCTTCCATACCGTCTTTAAAGTAAAAATCATGCTGTCTCACGGAATATTGCTTATGACCAAACCATGTGTTGGGGGAATATCCTTCATTACCGAATGTTGGAAGATCAGCGCTTGCAATATTTAGTACATATGTTGATTTATAAAATGTTTTATTTCCTTTTCTAATAATGAGCCCCGATTGATTTTTCTCTATTTTAGTTGTTACAGAATCAAGATAATGTTCATCTAGTAGTTTTTCGGGATTGTTGGATGATAACTTAATTAGTTGATTGAATATGTTCGTATTTTCACTTGATTCCGGACGCTGCCAGCCTTGATGAAAATTACTGCCTAACATTTTAATATCCCCACTAAAAACGATACTCAATAATAAAAAATAAAGGATAAAGATAAAAATTGGCATCAACACCATTGCGGCATTAGATATAAATAACCGTTTTCGAATGGACATTTAATCACCTACACTACGTAATAAATAAAAAGAACAATAACACTTAATTCTAAACGATCAAGAAACAAATTCTTAAATTTTTATTAAATTTCGTTTGATTACAGATTATCATGCAAATTTTTCTTTATCCATATATTTTCGGTTGCTTATTTCCATTTTTTTTAAGCTATTCTTCACGAAAAAATGGTAAAACATAAACATAAATTGAAGTTGATTTGAGGTATCTAATATGCTAAAAAAAGGTTTCCTATTGCTATTCTTTTTCCTGCTTTTGAGCTATTGCACCTGCCATACATATGCGAAAAGCGAAAATAATGAGAACTATCTTTTGGATTATCAAATTGAGATACTCCATTGGAAAGAGGTAAATGAGTTCCTACCTCGATATTCTAAATTTACTGTTATTGATGTCGAAACTGGTAAAAGTTTCAATGTACAAAGACGTGCTGGAAGGCATCATGCAGATGTTCAACCATTAACTAGAAAAGATACGAAAATGATGAAGGAAATTTATAATGGTCATTGGAGTTGGAGAAGAAGGGCGATTCTCATTCAAGCTGACAACAAATTAATAGCTGCTTCCATGCATGGAATGCCTCATGGTGCAGGTGCATTGGATAATGGATTTAAAGGCCATTTTTGCATCCATTTTAAAGGAAGTGTGACACATCGCTCCGAAAGATCAGATTTATCTCATCAAGTGATGATCAACAAAGCTGGTGGAACAATAGATGATTTTGTTCGTGATCTCACCCCAAATCAATTAACAACCACTTTTTTAGTTTTTATTAAAAATGGTGATCAAGGTTTAGCCAAGAAAGTTGCAATAACCGATCAAAAAAATATTAAAAAAGAACTAAAAAATATAACAAACATTGATGCGATGAATTGGAAGCTATTATCATCTGTAGAACCCGATCCCTTAGCTCTGGAAGCAGACATACCTGTAGAAGTAAGTTTACAAGTTAAAAACAATGGGCCAGTAAGAACAAGCATTCATTTTCATCTAATAAGAACTTCACCAATTTCGCCTTGGAAAATTAATGTGGACCCATTAATGGAACTCACAAAAAAGTAAATACATATTTGGAGGTGGAACACAACATGAAACTTTTTTTAAGCTTACTAATGATGTCCTTTTATCCTGTAGAAGAAAACAGCATTTATTTAAAATTGGATGGTAAGACAATGCATAGCGTCCAAAGATCTGACTTTGTTCTGCCTCCTTTTGATCATCCAATCATTAATGAAGATAAATTCAATTTATTTGTGGAGCACATCGGGAAGAAGGCATTTAAAAATCCAGTTAATGCAACCATTAATGAAAATGGAAGCATGATTAGTGAAGTACCTGGAAATAAGCTTGATTCACATCGGTTTAAAGATATGTTTTACACATCTTACTTTCAAAAAGGATCGGCAACGATTGAAGTTCCACTCCAAGTTGTCTATCCACGAGTAGATAGCGAACTTCTCGCGAATTTGAGAGGAATAAGCATTGGTAGATACGTTACTTATTTTAACAGCTCTAATAAAGAACGGACTCATAATATACGGCTAGCTGCCAATGCGATTAATGGACATGTTATCTTTCCGGGAGATACCTTCTCATTTAATAAAGTAGTTGGAAAGCGTACCATTGCGAAAGGCTATCTTCCCGCACCTGTAATTGTTAGAGGAGAACTTTCAGAAGGTATCGGAGGTGGAATCTGCCAAGTATCCTCTACCTTATTCAATGCCGTTGATAAGGCAAGTGTAAAAATAACGGAACGCTATTCCCATAGTAGACGTGTACCGTATGTTCCACCAAACAGAGACGCAACCGTAAGCTGGTATGGACCGGATTTCAAATTTAAAAATCCTCACAATCAGCCCTTGCTTATTCGAGCAAGAGTGATTGGAGGACAATTATTTGTTGTTGTATTATCCTCTGAAGATATTAACTACAAATCAAAGGATGTCCCGAGCGCCCCAAAGAAATTACCGAAAGAGGTGAGTCAGGAACGGTAAATAAGTCTTTTTAATGTGAAAATCAACACATCAAATTTATTAGTTATAGCGATAGAAAATAACCGGAAATGAATTAATTCGTATGAACACAAAAAACCACAGAATAATTCATAACTCTGTGGTTTATCTTGCAATTATAGTAAAAAATATCCTTTTATCCAATGCCCTTATCGCTATTAAACAGAGGGCTAGAATCCGTTAAAAGTGAGAGGCATTGATTTTCATTTCCATTTCTATTTGCATTAAGATTGACATCGTACCTTCTCACTCTTTTCAAATAAGTTAAGCAAAATACACCAATTGACAAATCAATTGTCAACACTTTCATTAGATTCGCATAATTTGTTTTGGAAGAAAAAGAGCTATTTAGCCCTTATTCTTGTTGAAATTCTTCTAATTCAGTTCACCAATATGTTCTCTACAAAAATCCTCTAACGTTTTTATTTCATCTTCTTCTAATTCAAACTCAAGATAACGTTCCGTTACTTTTTCAAATATTTGATACTGTGCTACACGTGATTGGTTGTCATCAACAACATAAATCGCTTTTATATATAAACCATTTTCAGAAAATAGTTCATCATCTTCAGGGACTTCTATCAAAAGAATAAATTCATAACGATTACCTGTTAATATCCCCGTTGGATCCTCGAGCTTTTCGACTGTATATTCAATAATATCCATTTTCTGCGTCCTTTCCAATTACCTTAAATAATAAATCTGATAGCAACTTTATTATACACTTCTATCATATATAATAAATACATTCTTCGCTTTTACTTCAGTAAATGCATTTTGCTTTCCGCTTCGTCCCACGGAACAGAATATCCTGCTCCTTTTGTACAAAAAATCGAGGAAGATGTGTATTCAGAATCTGCATCTTTGTCGTATTGTATTTTCTCTATTACTTCCTTTTGATTATGGCAAGGATAATATCCCCCAAATACAATACTCATAGTGCCTCTCCCTTGCGTAAAGGAGGCTAGAATTGAACCATAATCCATAAAGGTCGCAACAGGAACTTTTCCGCTAATGATTGCTTTATTTCCAATTGTCTCTGGGTTATCAAATTTCCCGTATGCACTCTGCACATCTGCTAGAACTCTACCCATTTGTTCTATGTCTACTTTAATTTTAAAGTCATAATAAGGCTCTAATAAAAGGTTTTCTGCTTTCTCTAATCCTTGTCGCAATGCCCTAAAAGTGGCTTCTCGAAAATCCCCGCCGCTTGTATGTTTGATATGTGCTCGACCCGTTAATAAAGTGACCTTAATATCTGTCATTGTTGAACCTGTAAGGATTCCGCGATGTTCTTTTTCAAACAAGTGATGACGAACCAGATTCTGGTAGCTGATTGGTAAATCATCTGGGTGACAAACACTTGCAAATGACACTCCACTCTGACTTTCACCAGGTTCTATTCGAAGATGAACTTCTGCATAATGCTTCAATGGTTCAAAATGTCCATATCCGACTACTTTTGAGGCAATTGTTTCTTTATATAAAATTTCTGGTTTATCAAATCGAACTTCAAATCCAAAACGATCTTTAACAATTTGTTCCAGTACTTCAAGCTGAATGGTTCCCATCACATGAATATGAATCTCTTGAAATTTTTCGTCCCAGGTTACCATTAGGGAAGGATCCTCATCATCCAACAATCGAAAGTATTTTAATACCTCTTTCTCATTTAAAGAGGGATCAAATATTACCTTAGATTTAAGAGTTGGAATCATTTCAAAAAGTGCCTTATCCTGCATTGCTCCCAGACCATCTCCAGTAGAAAAGGATAATAATCCAGTTACAGCAAAAAGTTCACCCGCTACAACCTTATCGACAATTTGAAATTTCTTCCCATTATATTTTCTAATTTGAGTGACCTTTTCTCTTTTCATTTGGTCATCATAGTTATAAGTTACTTCTTCTCTAACTTTTAATATTCCGCTTAGTGCTTTTATAAAAGTCATCCTCGCCCCGCTCTCATCATAGCGGATTTTATAAACTCTCCCGGAAAAAGGCAACTGACAATCATAGTCAGATATTGTTAATACGTCTATTTTTTCCAAAAAATCCGAAATACCAACATCTTGTAAAGCGGAACCTGATGCTATTGGAAAAATGATATTGTTTTTTATCATCTTTTGCATTTCCTTTAGCCATTTATTTTTTTCATAGCCATTTTCCATATAATCATCAAGCAAACTTTCATTCCGTTCTGCTAAAAATTCTATTAATGGAACGTCCATTTTACCATCTGTAAATGAGTTATCTAAAAGACAAACGTCTTCCGTTAAATTTATCCGAATTTCCTCAATTACTCTATGAATATCCGCACCAATACGATCCGTTTTATTAATAAAGAAAAAAGTAGGAATGCGATGCTTTTTAAGCAAATTCCATACCGTTTCTGTATGTCCTTCCACGCCTTCAACTGCACTAATGATAATAATTGCATAATCCATCACTTGGATAGCTCGTTCCATCTCTGGTGAAAAATCAACATGTCCCGGAGTATCAATCATTGTATAGCGAGAATCTTGGTAATCGAAAATGGCTTGATCTGCAAATACCGTTATGCCTCTAGCTTTCTCGATTTCATGGCTATCTAAAAATGCGTCTTTATGATCCACTCTTCCACGTTTTGGAATGCTATTTGTATGGAAAAGTATTTGTTCCGCAAAAGTCGTTTTTCCTGCATCCACATGTGCTAATATCCCAATCGTTATTTGTTTCATTTCTGGCACCTCAGTAGGATAAATCTTGTTGAATATCATTATAACAAAAGCATTACAGCTTTTTTAGAATATGGGAAAATATTTACGAACGAATAGACTGTTTAAACGTTTTATCTGCTTCCTTTAACAATAAGAAAGTCATAACAAATACACAAATCATAAGGATAGCTGTAATTAAAAATAAAATAATTGAGCCACCACTATGATAAGTTACCTGCTGTTTACTTAAAAATAATCCGTAAATCCATATCTTTCAGAACAATTACAATACCAACTTATAAAAGATGAATGATTGTTACATTACGTACCTGGCACGCTATTAAGGCGTGCTATTTTCTTTGCTTAGATTATCTGTAATAAATATCTAGCAAAATATTTTTAAAATTAAATATCTCTTGTAAAAAAAATAAATTGACATTGTAAAACCACCTTGATATATTAATAGACATACTTTATTGCTTAAAAGCATAAACGTTCAAAAGCTAGAATAAAAATTAAAAACATTCCATATATTAAATGCTTTGAAGGGAACTAAGTAGTTCTTGCATGTTGCTTAAAGAGAGCTGATGGTTGGTGAAAATCAGCACACTTGCAAAGAGCGAATTTCATTCTTGGAGCAGCTTATTCAACTTAGAATAAGACGGTTTTCAATCGTTATAACAATGAAGTGGTAAGCTTATTTGTTTGCAAATAGGGTGGTAACGCGATATTAAATCGTCCCTACTAGGATTTTTTCCTAGTAGGGATTTTTTATATTCTAATTAAGAGAGGCGAAGATCAGCATGGAGAAGAAACAACAAGATTTAAAAAAAGGATTATTACCGAGACATGTACAATTTATTGCTCTGGCAGGAATGATTGGAACTGGAATTTTTAAAGGCAGTTCTGATACATTATCGATTGCTGGTCCAAGTGTGGTTCTAGCCTATTTATTAGGTGGGCTATTGCTATTAGTTGTAATGGTAGCTTTAGGTGAAATGGCCATTGCCCATCCAGGAATGAATGTTCAGCATTTAGTAAATAAAGCATTCGGTCATCGCATTTCATTCATTGTCGGCTGGTTGTACTGGATTAACTGGGTTATCGTTACAACGGTTGAATTATTGGCAGGAGGAAGTTTTCTGCAATATTGGTTTCCTAATATCCCGCTTTGGTTATTAAGCTTATTATGTGCTTGCGTTATATTAGGGATAAATTCATTCCATGTAAAATTTTACGGAGAGCTTGAATTTTGGTTTGCCGGAATTAAAATATTTGCACTTATTGCTTTCATTATTTTAGGATGCCTTATAATATCAGGTATTTTTCCAAGCTCTATTGATCATCCGATATCCAACTATACCTCTCATGGCGGATTCTTCCCTCATGGTTTAGGAGGAACCTTCAGTGCCTTCCTAGTCGTTATGTTTTCTTATGGCGGTGCCGAACTAATTGGAGTAGCTGTAACAGAAACACAAGATGCAAAAAAAGTATTACCTAAAATTGTAAAAGGAACTGTATGGAGAGTCATTATTTTCTACATTTTCCCTATTCTCATTATTTGCGGTATCGTTCCTTGGGATAAAGTATCAGGTGTAGATAGCCCATTTGTTCAAGTATTCAGTACTGCAGGGCTTCCAGGAGCAGCAAATATCATGAACTTTGTCCTATTAACCGCTGTTCTTTCTGCAGCGAATTCAGGGATATACGCAACTTCCAGAACTCTGTTCTCAATGGCGCAAACAGGAGAAGCACCGAAAATAATGTTAAAAGTCTCCAAAAACGGTACACCTTTAAACGGAATACTCATTACAGGATTTCTTATTCTATTAGGGGTTTTCTTAGCCTATTTTGCACCTGAGAAGATCATTAATTATATGATGACCATTCCTGGCTTTACCATCATGCTCATTTGGATTAGCATATGCTTTTCTCAATTAAAGCTAAGACCACAATATAAGGAAAAACCTTTCTTTCAAGTTAGATGGTTTCCTTTCACTACAATCATAGCTTTAATCGGTTTAATTACGATATTTATATCTTTTATGTTTAATGCACAAAATAAGGTCGGCACATATGTTAGTCTTATCATCCTTATTCTCCTTGTACTGTTATCCTTTAAACATAAAAAATAAGTTTCCGAAAATCATTTTTTTGGAACGATAGGAATGATTTTGATAATAAAAGACCATATATATATTTGATATGCCTAATATATATGGTCCTTTTTTATTCGTTCTACAAGCACCCGTTACATTAATAGCGTGACGTCTAATTTACTTTGATACTTTTATTCCTAGCATTACCTCGAACTCAAGCTTTGTTACATATTCCTTATAATTTATAGCCCCGTCGAAATTCAAATTAACTTAAGAATGTGTTCAAATGGCTGGCGAGGTACTTAATCAAAGTTACCTGAGCAGCAATATATATATTAACCCTTTTGTTATTTAGACCAATCTAACAGGATTTCTTTAATGATTTCTGAAAGGATATCCACGGTTCTATATTCTTCATCCAAAGTGTTTTCGGGTCCACCGATTTCTAACAAAACAGAGTTACCAAAAAGGTCTTGATTATAACTATTTTTATTCGGTGGATTGTCTTTAACAAAAACTCCTCTTGATAAGTGAGGATATTTTTCTTCAATTTTATTATGGAATAGTGTAGCAAACTTAAAATTCTCTTTGAATTTTCCACTTGAACGGGATACTATAAATGCAATCCTAGGATAATCTATTCCGCTTAATTTCATTGTGGTAACACTTCTTTTTTGTGAATCCCTGTGTAAATCAAAAACCATTTTGATCGTATTATTATTTACTAATGCTTCTTCTAATGGCTCTCTTGATACTTTATATGAATCGCTAAATGGCAAACTCTTCTTTTTTAATATTTGCATTATATTGGTTTCATCGTGGATGGAATTAATCCCTCTCTTTTTTAATGATTGGCTTAATCTTTCACCGACTAATGTAATATTTTTTGTTTCGTCAACAGTTTCATTAACGTCATGCGATTTAGATTCTGTGAAAAAAGACTCCAAATTATGCGTTTGATATATATAAACGAGAGGGTTTTGGTTGCTAAAAGTTGCTTTGGATGAGGAATTATCTTCTTGATGAATGTTTAGATTATTGATAATCATTTCTTTTCCACCATTCAAGATAAACCAAGACAGAGTAATGGCACATATTGCTATAGAGATTGAAGCAATTGAAAATTGTTTTATTCTTCTTTTTAACATTAATTTCCTAGCAGATTGTTTAAGCATATTAGAGGTGGATGATACAAATTCCTCTCTAGGATTTAGTGGATATGCTTTTTTAATTAGGTCAAACAAGTCTTTATCAGTTTGCATTTCCCATAACCTCCTCCACATCCCATTTTAATTTCTTTTTAAGTTCTTTTAATGCCCTATGATAATCAACCTTGACCTTTGTTTCATTACAATGAAGGATTTCTGCTGTCTCTTTAATTGAAAATTCGTTTATACCTCTTAGTATGACTACTGCTCTATAGTTTGGTTTTAACTTTGAAATTGCTGTATGGACAAGTATTTTCATTTCGTTTTCTTCCAATAATTCATTGGGTTCCTTTTGAGCTGATACAATATTTTTAAAAAATCCATCAGTGAAAATAGAAGTAAATCTGCTTTTACGATAATGATCAATTGCAACGTGCTTCGCAATTGAAAATATCCAGGTTTTCACGTTATTTATTCTGTTAGTGTTAGACAAGTTATTTAGGATACGAATAAACACTTCTTGGGTTAAATCTTCAGCATCGTTTTGGTTTCCCGAAAAACAAATAAGGAATCGATAAACATCTAAATAATGACGAAGATAGATCGTATCAATCTTTTCCTCAAATTTTTCATTATCAAACAAATCTTTCCCCCCTCATTTTTATTTCATATATAAATCGTTTGAGCTTAGGAAAAGGTTACAGTTTTTTCTTAATTTCACTCGTAGGACCTGTCGTATATAAATAGACCATCATTTAGACAGTCTTTATTTGTAATAAGCAGCCATTCTACAAGTTCTCGAAAAGAAATCATTTTACCTCTAATTTTTCCGTTTTTTTAAACATGCTCAGTTAATAGGAATGAAAAAAGCGTACCCTTTTAAATAAAGGGAACGCTTTTATATGCGATATTTTTCTTTTATTAACCAGTAATATACAAGCCTACAACAAGGCATTTTGCTTTTGCTCTACTGATCACATTCTAGTGTACTTTTTAAAATTATATGGTTGAGTGTTACTCCGCTACATATAGAAGTTCGAATGATCGCAAAATAAGGTAATATCATATTTGATTAAATTATTTCACATAGGTTACACTAATCATTTAATCCCTTTCCATCGAGTATCTGCTGCATATATTTTTCAACCCTAGACTCCCTGGTTTTGGATTGCTTAGCTGCAGAAAAATAAAGAAGGTATGCCCTTTGCCGTCCTGGTGTCAAACCTTCAAAAGCAGTTTTCAAGGCAGGGATCTCCTCTAATTTATTTTGAAATTCTTCCGGCATTATGTATTCTGTAGTCTTTTTAAAATCCACTTCCATACCCGCTTTTTCCACTTCAATAGCTTCATTAATATAGGCTTTCAAAATGCTTTCCATTTCATCTATTTCCTGAACATTTGTGAAGCGAATCTGGCGCGCTGCTTGTACATTCTCCGTTTGTTGTATTAGAATCCCTTTTTCATCCTTTAACAAGACACCTTTGTTAAATAGAAGCGCACAGTATTCTTTAAATCCATGAATTAAAACCGTGTTTTTATTTTCAAAAGTGTAACAAGGATGCATCCACTTAAATTCTTCGGTCAGCCCACAGTCCAGAACGATATTTCTCAGCTTCTCATATTCTTTCTTCCACTTTTTTGATCTACTTATAAATGCATCAACCTTAGGATTCAAGCTATTGTTTGTCATTCGGGCAGCCTCCTCTTCAATATTTCAATCAATTGACAATCAAGCAAGATTGTTCTCATTTTCTCAAATTTTTATAATAGGACATTAATTGGTATCATGTCAAGAAGACTAGTCTTGAAGATGAAGACAGAATAGAATCATTAGAAATGATATTAAAAACCAATCTATTGAAGTTAATAGAATTATTAGCCATCAAAAGCCGGATGAATAATGTTCATTAGCCTCATTTTTTATTATTTTTTAAAGTTGCAATCAGCATAGGAAGTTCTTTATAAATATCTATTATTTCATTTATTTTCATGCGAACCAATCCACTTGATGATGGAGCAACATAATCAACCGTTCCTGGAACAACAGATGTATCTTGAACGCCCCAAGAAATATTGCGTTTTCCGCTATATTCTTGATAAACCCCTTTTCCAACAAAACATACAATCAATGGTTTTATCGCCAAGATCTTTTGCCTCAAAGTTTCTTTCCCTTGTTTGTACTCTTCCTTAGAGATTTCATCCGCACTTTTCGTTGGTCTTGCTACAATATTCGTTAATCCATAACCTAATTCCAACAATCTAGAATCTTCTTCAGGCATATAATTACGAGGGGTAATTCCAGCTTCAAATAATATCTTCCAAAAACGATTGTTTGGATTCGCAAAATGATGACCGGTTTCACTTGATCTGATACTTGGGTTAAACCCAACGAATACCACATCTAAATGATCCTTTAAATGATCTTGAATCGGCTCCACATCTTCACCTTCTTCATTTATGTTTTTTAAGCGCTGTCTTTATATTTAGCAAAGAAAATCTCATAAAATCCTAAATTTAATCTAGGGAAAGGACATCCCTCATTTTATTAGGAAAGATGCCCTAAATTTTAAACAAGCAATATTATCTGATACTGCCTTTCCATTCTTCCAAATTCCAAATACCTGTAACCCAGTCCTGATAAAATTCAGGTTCATGCGATACAAGAAGTACCGTTCCTTCGTACTGAGATAGAGCAGAAGCTAATACTTCTTTCGCAGCAACATCCAAATGATTAGTAGGTTCGTCTAAAATAAGCCAATTACTGTCTTCCAGCATTAAGTGACATAACCTTGCTCTTGTTTGTTCACCACCGCTTAGCGACTTCAAAGGCTGGAAAATATGGTCTTTTTTCAAGCCAGCCCGAGCTAATGCCTGACGTATTTCCTTCTGAGTCATTTTTTCATGCATGGACCAAATATATTCTAATGGAGTAAGCTCAGACCCGATATTTTCTTCCTGTGCAAAATAGGAAGGTTTTACATATTGGCCAAATAAAACAGAACCATTATACGGATCTAATTCACCCATAATAGTCTTTAACATGGTTGATTTCCCTATTCCATTATGCCCAATCACCGCGACCTTTTCTCCTCTTTTCAGCGTTACACTTATAGGGGGGAAGAGCGGTGTGCCATAGCCTACTTCCAATTGCTTTGTTTCAATAATTTTACTTGTCGGACGAAGACTTGCTTTAAAATGAAATCTTGGTTTAGGTGTTATATCAGGTTTTTCAATTATCTCCATTTTCATTAGCCTTTTCTCACGAGATTTCGCTTGTTTTGTCGTAGATGCACGTGCTTTATTTTTTTGAATATACGTTTCCAGCTTTTGAATTTCTTCCTGCTGTTTGTCATAAGCAAATAGCTGTTGCTGTTTTCTCAGTTCATATGTCTCCATAAATTTTTTATAATTACCCAAGTATCTCGTTAATTGGAAATTTTCTAAGTGGTATATGACTGTTACTACTTCATTCATGAAATCAACATCATGAGAAATTAGGATGAAACTATTTGGATAATTTTTCAGATATTCTTTTAACCACTCAATATGAACAAAATCAAGATAATTAGTTGGCTCATCAAGCAATAAAATATCCGGTTCCTTCAGAAGCAGATTAGCCAATAAAAGTTTCGTTCTTTGACCACCGCTTAATGCGGAAACATCCGTATCCATACCAAGCGCACCGATTCCAAGTCCATATGCAACATCATCGATTTTTGTATCAAGAAAATAGAAATCATGATGATCCAATAGCTCCTGTATTTGTGCAAATCTATTTAAAAGCCTCGTTAATTCATCCTCGCTGCAGGATTCCATTTTACTTGAAACATCCAGCATCTCCGCTTCAAGCAAATATAGATATTTAAATGCATTTCGCAAATAATCTCGAATACTTAACCCTTCCATTAAATCCGAATGTTGTTCTAGAAATCCTACGCTAATATTAGGTAGCCATTCAATCCTCCCTTGATCTGGAAGAATCATTCCCGTTAAAATGTTCAAAAGTGTCGATTTTCCAGCACCATTTGGGCCAACTAAACCAACTCGTTCTGATTTTAATAAGCGGAAATCTATATCTTTAAAAACTAATTTATCACCATAATAATGTGTTAACATTTCTACATTAACAATGCTCATGTTATTAAACCTCCATCATATTCTATTTGAACCAATCGCAAAACTTTGGAGGATAAGCTTTGACTAAACCTCTGGGTCTCAAGTATTTATATAGACAAAAAAGGTAGGGAAAACACACCCTACCTTAAACATGTATAAAGAATTGCATCCAAAATACACGAATATTATTAAGAGGAATAGGTCTGAATGTCCGTTGTTTCACGATTGGTTTTGCTAAAAAAGGGCATACTTCTCCCTATCAAGCTAAAACCATTTGAAAAACAAAGGACATACTCATATCGAACTTATTCCTCCTTCAATGTTAAAATTAGTATTCCTAACAATTTTACAAAAAATCAAGTACATTGTAAAGGGATACTTAACAAAACATTCATAACATTACGCTTTTATTCTTCTTCAATAACAGAAACCCACTTAAAAAATATATAAGTGATGCTAAATAAAAAATACTTCCAATGGTAATAAAATCAACAATATACCCCGTTATTATTATCGCGATTGCAGCTCCAACAGAGGTCCAAACATGATATTTTCCGATCTCTTTACCAGCAGATTCCTTCACAACATTTTTTGCGAGTGCTGTTTTTTCTGTATTCTTTTGCACAGCACCCAAAATACCCATGATGATTTGCAGAATATACACTTGCCAAACTTGTGTAACTAGTGGAAAAAATAACAGTAGTACTGCCATCCCCCATGAATAGATAATAAATAGAACCTTTTCTCCTATTTGATCCGAAAACTTTCCTATTGTCGGATAAGCGAGCGCAGAGGTTAACGCAAATAGTCCATATGCCCAGCCAAATTGTGCATAGCTGTCCCCAACATTTTTTAATAACAAGACATAAAAGGGAAAAATCATACTGCTTGCCATGACGATGATACTTTGATAATAAATGAATCTTTTATAGGTCATTTTCCATACTCCTCGTAGAATAAGTTCACATACCGTTCTTTTGGGTCGTACATTCGTTTCAAGTTAAAAAATTCATCCGTTCTAGGATATGCCTCATGTAATTGTTTTTTACTAGGATAAGAGTAATAAGGTAAATAGTAGCTTCCTTGATGTTCCAGTGTAATATTAATCATCTTTCTAACAACTCTTTCGGTATTCTTGATATCCTTTTTTGATTGGCCCTGATTAATTAGCAGGACGAGTGCAAACATATCATCTTTCGCATAAGACATTACTGCCTCTTGATTCTTATCTACAAATCGAATCGTAATATTTAAGAGGTTAAAATCCTTCTCTTTTTTCAATGTCTCTCTCAAGCTATCTATATAACTAGTAAACTGATTTACAGGTACAAAGTATTCCTGTAACAATTCCGTACGAGATGTGCTATCGTATTCCATGAAATTCGAATCGGATCTCATCACGTTGTTTCTTGTTATTAACTTGCCACTCGTCATCTCCATATATTTCTTCTGAACATTCCAAAACAAATCCTTCCCCCAATTACTGTACCTTGATAAGCCCAGAAAAAACTTAGGGATTGCGATAGATTCACCTTTTAAATGGTTGTATTTCGATAAATCATGTTGGTTTTTTGATAACACATAGTCAGTTACATACATTTCTTTAAGAAACGTTTTCGGCGCCACCGAAATTCGTGCTAAATGCATTTTTACAGCTGGATTATTTTCTACTTCTTTTTGAAAATACGTTTCATAATCTTTATAGTCAATGGTTCTTGTTTTCGTTTTATAGAGCTCATCATCCGTTAATTTTAAGGTTGCGTCTAAAATTATTCCGAATAGTCCATAACCGCCAATTACAGAATGAAATAATTCTGGATTTTCAGTTCTACTAACATTTATAATGTTTCCCTTTGGATTTAATAAATGAAAGGATTCAACCGTATCTATTAAAGCATCATTTCGAATATCTCTTCCATGAACATTAACACTTAATGCACCGCCAATAGTAAAAATATTTTGAGATTGCATAACTTTAATGGCTAGCCCATATGGATTGATATAGTTTTGTATATCATTCCATGTAGCGCCGCTTTGTACCGTAATCGTTTTTCTTTTCGGATCAAATGCAAGAATTTTATTATAAGATTTCATGTCTACTAAAATAGCATTAGGATATAAAGTTTGTCCGCCTTGGCTATGCTGCATACCTGCTATACTAATTTTGTCGTTTGTTTTATTGGCGTTCCTTACAATCTTTTGTAGTTGCGTTGCACCAGTAGCTGACTCTACGCTTTTAACTTTAATTGGCAGTAATCGCCCATTGTCCTTTACAATTGGATGTGACATTTTTAATTGATATGTATAAATAGAGCTACTAATAGCAATTAAATACACCAGTAATATGAGGAGTGAATAACTTCTCTTCAATATCCCTTCAACCCCAGCCTTTTTATTTTTATCATAATTATAGATATAATTTACAAAGAATGGAATATATTTTTCGGAAATCAGCAAAAAAAGGAAATCAAACCAGAAATAGTTGATTTCCTTTGTTCACTTTCCTGTTATTCTCCACTTTAGAATGGCCAAGTATTCCCTAGCATATAACTTACCTTTGACGACTTTAGGGGTTACTGCAGCTAAAGGAAACGATTTTATTCCTTGTGCTTCAGATAATTTTAAAGCCCGAAATAAATGAAAATCATTGCTAACAATGACTGCTTCCTTAACCTTATATAAATTTTTGGTAAATTTCAAATTTTCATATGTATTAACTGACTTATTTTCCATTAAAATCCTATTTTTTTCAATCCCTTGCTCAACTAAATAACGGCGAACAGCTTCCGCTTCTGAAATTTTCTCATCCTGTCCCTGTCCTCCGGTTACTATCACTTTTGTATGAGGATTTTCTTGCAGGTAAACTAACCCAGTTTTTGCACGTTCGTATAATGCTTTTGACATTTGGTCCCCTTTTACTTTAGCTCCTAATATGATTAAATACGGAACATTCTTAGGAGGTTTCTCCTTTGCCACTTGCTTTATTTGGAAATAGGTGAATCCGATATAACCAATAATTAACAAACAACCAAGAACAATGATGACCTTCCATTTTCTCATCTAATTCCACCCCAACATTAATTCTTTCCTTTATATAGACGAAGATTCTCCGAGAACGTTTCATAAAAAAAAGAAATCAATTTAATGACTTCCTCTTAATATCATAATATTTTCGTTTTATCGTCTGTTTCAATTTGCATTTTTTCCAGTTCAAGCTTTAATTTTTCGGTTTCCATCAAATAATTTTGATGCTTAAGCTTTTCCAATTCTAATTGTTCTTTAATAAAATTACCTTTTAATTTTTCCCTTTTCTCAAAATGGTCTGTAATGATTGCCACAATCGGGATAGAAAGAGCTAATATCGGAACAATAATCCAAATCAAACGATCACCTCATCTAAATGGTCTAATTATTAATATACAATATATTCCGAAAATAATGAAGAGCCTGAAGGGGACATATAGGAAAAAAGGCACTTGATTGCTATGCTAACAATTAAGCGCCTTAACGATTACAATTCAATATCCAGGAATACTGGGCAATGGTCACTTCCCATAATGTCAGGGTGAATTCCTGCATCGATTATTTTCTTCCCAATTCTTTCAGATGTGATAAAATAATCAATACGCCATCCAATGTTTCGCTCCCTTACCTTATTCATATAGGACCACCATGTATAAGCGCCTTCTTTTTCTGGATAAAGGTATCGAAATGTATCAAGGAATCCAGATTCGAGAAGGACTGTCATTTTGCCGCGTTCTTCATCTGTAAAACCGGAATTCCCTCTGTTCGATCTCGCATTTTTCAAATCTATTTCCATGTGAGCAACGTTTAAATCTCCGCAGAGAATAATAGGTTTCACCGCATCCAATGCTATTAAATATTCCCAGATTTTATCCTCCCAAGCCAAACGTTTTTCAAGTCTTGCCAAATCACGTTTGGAGTTAGGATTTTATACATTTATCATATAAAATTCTTCAAACTCTATTGTAATTATTCTGCCCTCTGGTTCAATTCAGTATGGTGCTACTTTACTGCCACACCTTTATTTTTTGAATAGGGGAATGGTTTAAATTCCCACTCAATTTTTCACTATTTTCGTATAAATGATGATTTTAACTATTATACAAATCTATACTTTTAAATTATCGTTGTATATTTTATTAACATAGAGTATCAAAGCTCTAAATACTATAATGAAAGAAGGTTTCCTATGAACAATCAGCCAAAACAGGATTCTACCCCTTGTCCAGTTAAATCGACAGAACAGGTTCCATTAACTGCTACCCCTACTTCCATTACTCCAGTCGCTGCCCCGACTACTATAAAAGTTCCAATTGTATTAACAGAGCAAACACTTCAAATCGTTGTTGAATCAACGATTCCACTTAACCCAGCAGCGACTGAGATTAAGAGAGTTTTAAAGAATGTATTCCTAGACGAAGTTAAACTTGTACCTGTTGCATTTGCGCGTATTGACACATCTGACTATTTTAACGTGACGAGAGCTAAATTATTTGTAGCAGGACATATTCGTAAAAATATTGAATACGCTACAGATGCCTGTACTGCAGCACTTCAAGATAGAATTGCTGATGTTCCGTTTTCGGGTTTTGCAGACATTTCTACCTTTATTAATCAACCAATTATAGCTCCATCTTCAACAACCACTGCCGCTTTTCTTAATGAGAAAAACACCCTAGTTCCTAGATTAGATAAAGCTTTCTTTGAAAATACTGTCCAATACAATGAACAACCATTCGGCGAGTTAGTAGCCGCAAATTTCTTTGAACTGGATGTTTCACCAGTTATAGCAAGTCCTGAGGGCACTTTTGACACATTAACTGAAAAAATCGTATTGGACCTTACTATAAAAGTGTTACAAGTCCAACAAGCACTCGGCTCATCTGGAGATACTGGAGCAACTGGGCCTACTGGACCTACCGTAGCAACTGGGGTTACCGGACCTACCGGCGATACTGGCGCAACTGGGGTTACTGGAACTACTGGCGCGACTGGTGCTACCGGAGTTACTGGACCTACTGGCGATACCGGCACAACTGGGGTTACTGGACCTACTGGCGATACCGGCGCAACTGGGGTTACTGGACC
>NZ_JBYSWK010000067.1:0-19562 GCF_058781025.1 Heyndrickxia sp. FW510-T9
GGGTTGATGTTACTTATTTCGTTTACGTTTTTTACATAACGATATCTTATAAAAAGTGATTTAGTTTATTTTTCGCTATGAAAAAATTTTTTTGACAAATAAGGAACAATACCTAGGGAAATGGAAGGAAAAAAACGGAAAATTAATACCATATCAACAGCTCCAATTTAATCTTATTGCTTTTAAATCCAACTGTTTAGATAGGAAAAGTCAACTCAAGATTTATTAATCGAAACCATATTTTAACAAAAAATTATATTGATATTTGTTTTTTTCTGCTATTCTTTCAAATAAATTGGAGGTTCTTTTTTGTGTAATTATTATTCATAAAAATGTATTAATAATGAGTGTAATCTAATTTTTCATGTAGTGCTATTGAACTGAATCCATCGTTCGGAAAATTTGTTATTTTTTGAAATATGAATCAAAAGATTTATTTACTAAACTATATAAAAAAAATAAAATTTGTTTACAGCTTCATCATTTTAGTCTTTTAATCTATTAAAGGGAGGAAGAAACTAATGAAAAAGTTTTTGAGAAAGGCTGAATTTGGTTTTGCCGCAGTATTAGTATCATTTAGTGTTTTTGCTGCAACTTCTTCCGCTAGTGCACAAACTATATCTTCTTCGAAAGTGAAAGGGATTGATGGGTTATCAGTTCATCATCCTATTCACTTTAAGCACATCTCAAATACAGTTAAACCAAATGCTGTATCAGGTTTATACAATCCAACAGACATTAAAAAAGCATACGGAATTGATTTGTTAAACAAAACAGGTAAAGGACAAACGATCGCTCTTGTTGAAGCGTATGGAAGCCCAACCATCGTCAATGATTTACAAGTATTTGATCAACAATTTGGACTTCCTGCAGCAAACATCGAGGTTGATTACCCGCAAGGAACACCGAAAACAGATGGTGGATGGGCGCTTGAAACTGCGATGGATGTAGAGTGGGCACATGCAATTGCACCTGATGCAAAAATCATGGTTGTATCTGCTAAATCTAGTTCCATAAATGATTTGTTGGTAGCAGAGGATTATGCTACAAGTCATGGAGCTACAATCGTTTCTAATAGTTGGGGTGGTTCTGAGTTTTCAGGAGAAGCATCATATGATAGCCACTTCAATCATAGTGGCATAACGTATCTTGCTTCCTCTGGAGATGATGGAAAAGGTAGTTCTTGGCCAGCAGCATCTCCATATGTTGTAGCTGTTGGTGGCACAACTCTAGGTGTTGCAAAAGATGGCTCATACAGCAGTGAATCTGCTTGGTCTGGTTCCGGTGGTGCATTAAGCACATATGAAGGAAAGCCGGCATATCAATCAAACTGGACTAGTGTTGTTGGTTCAAAACGAGGGATTCCAGATGTCGCATTTGATGCAGATCCAAATACTGGCGTGTACGTCTATACAAGCACAAGTAATCAAGGCCAAAAAGGCTGGTTCCAGGTTGGTGGCACTAGCTTTAGTGCACCGGCATGGGGAGCTCTTATCGCGTTGGCAAATGAAGGACATTCTCAATCTCTATCAAGCTCAGAAGTTTTAAATAAAATTTACAGTTTAGCGGGTACAACTGGCAGTGCTGGGTATAAAACGAACTACCATGATATTACTTCAGGCAGCAATGGATATGCTGCACAAGCAGGATATGATGTTGTAACAGGTATCGGAAGTCCGATAGCAAACCAATTAGTTCCAGTACTAAATACGAAATAATTAGTTAATAGTGTAATAGAATAGCTATGCTTAAAACTCTGCTTATTGGCAGAGTTTTTGCATTTAACCATTTTCTGAGCTTGATTTATACGTATTTTCAAGCTCACTTAAGGAAAGTTTATACAATTGACGGTCAGATACTTTATATATACCTGCATTAATCAATTTTTCAATATAAATTTGTTTTCTATTTTCAAGCGACTCACGAAATGTTTTTGACATATATATGACTCCTCTCCTACTTTATTTTTTCCAACTTTACGGATTCTAAACGCTGACATCATTTTTATAGGGATATATATTTATAAAAAATTCAAATAGTATAGTATAATAAAAAGATAATTAAAATAATAGAAATGGATAAGGAGAGGAATTGTGATGAACAAAGATTTTTTTGTACATAATCGTGTAAATTTATATGAAAAATTAGAGAATCATTCTCTGCTTGTATTATTTGCTGGTAAAGCACCGCAAAAATCAGCAGATGAAGCTTACAAATTTGTACCAAATCGAAATTTTTATTATGTAACAGGTATTAACGAACCTAATAAAATCTTTCTAGCATACAAAAAAGATAATAAGGTGGAAGAATACTTATTTATTGAAAAGTCGGATCCCGTTTTAGAAAAATGGGTAGGCAAAACCGTTTCTGTAGAAGAAGCAAAAGAGCTTTCTGGTGTCCAAAATGTTCAATTTACTGAACAATTCCAAGCGTTTTTTTCGAGAACAGTTTCTTCACTAGAATCAGCAAATGTATATGTTGATCTAGAAAGAAGTGAATTAGACACTGTAACTACAAAATCACAACAATTTGTTAAGCAACTCCAAATAAATTATCCATATTTACAAGTGAAAAATGTTTATCCTACCATTTGTGATTTAAGACTATACAAAAAACCAGAAGAAATTGAAAAAATTAAGCAGGCAATTGATATTACTCAAAGAGGGATTTACAACCTGTTGGACAACGCAAATCCAGGTATGAAAGAATATCAGCTTGAAGCTCATTTTGATTTTGTACTTAAATCTGAAGGGGTTAAAGATTATGCGTTCAATACGATTGTAGCAAGCGGACAAAATGGTACAGTTCTTCACTATGATAAAAATAACGCTACCGCAGAAGATGGAAGCCTTGTTCTTCTTGATTTAGGTGCTCAATTTGACTATTATAGTGCTGACATTAGTTTTACATTCCCGGTTAATGGTAAATTCAGCGATAGACAAAAAACTTTTTATAATATTGTTTTAAGAGCGTTAAGAGAAACTACAGCGCTCATCAAGCCTGGTGTTCCATTTACCAAACTTAATGAACATACGAAAAAAGTTTTAGCTGAAGAGTGTATGAAACTTGGATTAATAACAGAAGAAAGTGAAATTAGTAAATATTATTATCATGGTGTAAGTCATTCATTAGGACTTGATACACATGATGTTGGAAATTACCGCGATAAGGTTCTAGAGCCTGGAATGGTGTTAACGGTAGAACCAGGTTTATATATTGAAGAAGAAGGTATTGGAATTCGAATTGAAGATGATGTGTTAGTAACAGAAGATGGACATGATATTCTATCCAAGGATATTATTCGTTCTGTTGAAGAAATTGAAGCATTTATGAATAAATAATATTAAAACCCTCTCTCAGCGCTATGAAGGAGAGGGTTATTTTTTTCTGCGAATTGTTAGTGGAGAGAACAATTGTTTAAATAGTGCCATATACTACTCCAAATGTGTTAGGAGTGGGAATATGGATATAAGAATTGAAAGAACTAATTATGATGAAGCGGATGAATTGATGGCTATCCAAAAAGAAGCGTTTCAATCTGATTTTGAAAAATACAAAGATTATGCTACTAGTCCTGCAATTGAATCGCTTAATTCTTTTTTAACAAGGATTACGTATCCACAGCATTTTACTATTTTTATTCAAAATGTGATTGCAGGTGCAATTGATATACGAAGGATTACTGGGAAACACTTTCGATTACAGCAAATATGTTTAAAACCAGAATATCAAAATTATGGGTATGGTACGAAGATAATAAATATGATAGAAGAAGAATTTCCAATGGCGAAGAAATGGAGCTTAAACACACCTAAGGATAATCAAAGAAATCGTCATTTTTATGAAAAAGCTGGCTATTTATTAGTAGGAGAAACAAGGATTAATCATCGTCTGACTCTTGTAGAATATGAGAAAAAGATGTAATTAATCTTTCATCATTGTATTCAGCCAATGATAAAAAGCATAAACAATAGATAAATAAAAAGTATATCCTGCAAATGAGTAAATATGCTTCCAAGATTCATTATGTATAAAGAGCCCTAGTAATTCTGATATCCTTTCGAAAACAGACATTAAAAGACTAATGATTATAATAAACCACACTTTTTGCCAAGATTTTAAAAGATGACAAACGATAAGAAAAATGCAGACGAAAATAGGAAGAGCAAAAAGTGTAAAAGCTATGTTGATTTCGAAAACGGTTGGCATGGGTCTATGTGGAAAAGCGTATATTTTCTTACCAACAAAGAATAAATCGAGATAGGTGCCAAAAAAGGATGCAGCTATAATAGTTGATAGGAAGCTTTTAATAGAAATGGGAGATTGCTTTTTTTGTGTTTGCAGCAAGTTCAAGTCTTTCGAGTGTTTTACAATATTCATTTTCAATTTTTTCATCTACCTTTTCTTCATCGTAAGTTAAGTAATGAATGATCTTCCAATTTCTATACCAATCTATTATTTCTGCAGGTTGATGTGATACGTTTTCCCAAGCAATTCCTAATTTAGGACTAAAGATTTTTGTTGCGCCAGGAAGCAATTGACATGATTTTAGTTTTGGTTTAAAAATACTGCCGGGAATACCCTCATCCACATCATTAAAAATATGTGGCCAATAATCCTTTCTAGAACCAGTATGATGGTGTGCATTTGCCCACTTTTCAATCATTTTTAAGAGATTATGATTTCGAAACAAAATGTTATAAAGACGTTTTCCTAACATAATACGTTCATGTAAGCTTTCAAATTGATGGAGTGTTTGGCCAGCTAACTTTAAGTTGTTATGAAAAAAATACGGAAATAAAATATGATTCATGGAGAGCAAGTCCTGTAGTTTGAATTCTATTAAACTAAAAATTTCTTTTTTATAAACTGGATTATTCAGCACCCGTAATTCCAAATAACTTTGCTCATTGATAATTTGTGCTACAGTAAGGATATATGTATCATGATAATTCCAAAAGTAGTTCCAAATAGTTTCCATAAAAATCGATACATGCATATGTTTTAATAGGTAAAACAAGTTTTGTTGTCTTTTTAAGCTTTCCTGATAAAGTAAAAATTGTGGAAATACATCTTGAAAAATCAGCCAATTTCCTCTTTCTAAAAATGAAAAAAAAGAATTCCTCTCCTTTTCAGTTAAAAGTCTAGGTAGTAAGCCACCTTTTAAATCTGTCATATTCCAGCCGCCGTTTCGAGATACCATATGTCCTAGAAAAGCCCAATGAATTTCAGGGTGTTGGTTGTAAAAATCGAGATAGGCTCTAGTTCTCGTTATATTATTAATGTTTAAGCGATTCGTTTCTTCTTTCACTAGTTGGATAAGTAGCTTTTCATCTCTTGTTAATTTCATATTATCTGTAGATATTTTCTCTTTTTTCTTTAACTCCCTTTTTATATATAAAAGAGGTTCGGTTAATGATTGTTTCTTATGATGTTGAAATTTCATCAACTCATTTAACCTCCTATACATACAATGGTAAAAAACTAGTAAGTAATAAAAATGAACAAAATTAGCTAATGTTAGTATTTATTTTATTAGCGTATATATTAAATAATGATGAAAAATAAATAAAGGCATTATAAAGGGTAACTTATGAAGTGCTTGATATAAGGTTTTCTATTCAATTATTATAAAAAATTAATTAGTTCTGGATGGTTAACTGTGGCAATGAAGGTGGGTTTTGTCGAATTTGTACGACTTTTGACGTATTTATGCAGTTTTAAATCGAAAAATGTCTGTTTGCAGTGTATAATAAGAACTTGGTACGATTTATTTAAAATAAGGAGGACATTATTCTAATGGAATGGACATTAGCCATTTTGTTTGTGGTTTCAGCTTTGCTACTTATCATCTCCATTTTAATTACTCGTCAAACTTCAAAATCAGAACAAAAAAGAATTGATATGGTTCACTTATCTGTTATGGACGACATTAATAGCATCCAGGATTCAATTCGGAAGTTCGAGTTTGACATAGAAATTATCATGAAGGAAGCGGGACTTCAACTTTCTTCAGAATCGAGAGATTTCATACGCGATGTACTAGACCTTTACAAACGTAGATATTCAATTGAGAGTATAGCAGCACAGAAAAAAGTTTCAGAAAACGAAATACAGAATATACTTGCACCATTCCTTACTTCTGTCGAAGGGGGTAAAGTTGCAAATGAGAATTAACTTGTTGGGCAGCTTTGCAGCAGGACTATTCATTGCGACGAGTATTACTGGTGCTGTGTATTTATCCAGCGATCATAATGATACAAAAACCACTGTAAATAAGGTTAATATTCATTCGAAAACTGCTGTTCTTTCCGATGAGGAAATGAAAAGCAAACTGGCAGCCAAAGGATATGTTGTTCAAACGAAAGCAGAATATGATAAGAATATGGCCGATGCAAAAACGGCAGATCAAAAAACTGAAGATCAAAAAACTGCTTCTTCCGATAACAACAACAATCAAAAAGTGGTGTACAAAACAACCGTAAAAGTTTCAAAGGGCATGACAAGCTATGATGTCGGCAAACAGCTACTAAATGCAAAATTAATCAAAAAAAGTGCCTTTCAATTTTCTAAGGATATAGAGAAAAAGAAAATAGAAAACCGTTTGCGTCCAGGAACTTATTCAGTTGACAGTGGTATGTCATACGACAAAATCATTGCTACTATTTTTAGAGAATAGTAAATAGCTATGAAAAAACACTTTCTTATTTATGAGGAAGTGTTTTTTTAATGCAATGAAATTGGTCCAGAGGATATTTGATTTGACGCTAGCTCTTTTTGCTATTTCATAATGAATTTGATTCTGCTCCAAAACGAATTTTTACACGTGAAGTATGGAATACGTTTATTAGTAGTTATGGGGATGTAATTACTTTAACAGAGTTGGAAATAGAATATTGGGATAAGGCGTTTAGAGCATGTGTTCCTTGATGAAGTGATGTGGCTCTTGGCAATGGTAGAGGCAGCTTAGATGAATCCATCATAAAAAAATTGTTTGTTAGTTTAATAATGTTTCTAATTACAGATTTTGATAATTACAAGCTGACAATCCATTATAATTGTAAATGTATAAGAATTTTAGTATAACAAAAACTGTAGAGTCATTTTCTACAGTTTTAGTTTTTGTAAGTTATTTAGCGTTTTTTCTTTTTATTATCTTTAGTAGGTAATTGGGTGGTTTTAATGATTTGATCAAATTGTACTTGAACATGAATTTGATTTTCTTCAACCGCTTTAACACTTAACACTTTGCCTTTTCGTCCTTTGATTCTAATATCCTCATCGACAACAGGTATATTTTTCAACAGTTGACTTAAAACCACCGTTTTGTTATCTAAGAAATGAACTACTACCATCTTTTTAGTCGCCCCTTTAACCTGATTTACTTATGTAAACCAAAAAATGAAATGCCTTATTTTAAAATATTGGATAAAAACTGATTTTAGACCGCGTTTATAGGTAGCTACAAAAATTTAATAATGATCAAAAAAATGGTAGTATACTAATATAAAAATCATTTATGAAGAGGATGTAAAAGATGATTCGCAAAGGTAAAAAAGATGACGTTCCTACCATTATGAGCATAGTACGGGACACTGTTAAAATTATGAAAGAAGAGAATAATGACCAATGGGATGAAACGTATCCAACTGCTTCTATTTTTGAAATGGATATACAAAATAGATCATTGTTTGTTTTAGAGGAAGAAGGGCAAGTAATAGGATCGATAACGGTAGATCAAATTCAGCCAGACGAATATAATTCGATTCCGTGGCAAAAAGAAGGAGACAGTTTTATCTTCCATCGCCTTGTTGTGAACCCTCATTCAAGAGGGAAGGGGGAGGCAACTAAATTAATTCAATATGCTGAACAATATGCGGTTGCTAACCAAGTATCATATATGCGGATAGACACATACTCTTTAAATAAAAAAGCACAAAATTTATTTGAAAAGAATGGGTATATTCGAGTAGGAGAAATACCATATCACGGTAAGGTGCGTCCGTTTTATTGTTATGATAAATTTCTTTAATTTAATAACTTCATTTCTTTGGAAAACATCAATAGGTGTCACTTGAATTAAAGGATTTTCTATTTTGTTAATAACAAATTACAGATGTAAGCCTAACGAAATAGATCAAACTTGACATGATATTATTACAAAAAGTATTTTAATATACTCTTAAATCACATATGATTCATATGATTTTTGAAGATAACGTTCTATAAACTCTGCTAATCCATCATTGTCATGGTGCCCTGTAACAAAATCAGCTACTGCTTTAACCTCATCACTTGCGTTACCCATTGCAACACCAGTACCGACATTGCGAAGCATCTCTATATCATTTGGTCCGTCTCCGATGGCTACGACTTCACTTGGACTAATTCGAAATGCTGGAAGTAAGCTTTTTATAGCAGACCATTTGGAAACATTAGGAGCAACTATTTCAAACCCATCATTCCAATTAATAATTTCCGCTTCTTTTTTGAACATATCGGATAATTCAAGACATGGTGTACCTGTTCGAACACTATATTTAAGAACATCTTGATAATTTGCCTTCCTTAAATCTCCAATATACCGTGGCGGAACTTGCCCAACTTTTGTCCAATAATCGATTTCTTCATTTGTTTCCTTACAATAAAGCCCATTTTCTGTATGGACAATCACATTACATGGATTTTCAGTGGTAAGATGGTGGAATCGTTCTTCGTTTAGTTGGACGGTTTTCGTTTGAATAGCTCTACTTGTCTCTGCATCGTAAATAGCTGCACCATTCAAACAGATCATTGGAGTTCGTAATCCAATATCCTTATGGTAGGGAGCGGTTACTTCATAATGTCGACCAGTTGCAAGAAAAACCTTGATTCCCTGATTAATAATACTATGAATAGCTTCCTTATTTCTGCGAGAAATGTTGTTTGAAGTATTTAGTAGTGTACCATCCATATCAATAAATATTGCACGTATATTCATTAATTCTGCCTCCTCATTCGTTAGTAGCCCAATCATATCATCTGAATATTAAAGAATTGTAAACCCAATGTACATATTAAATAAAGTTTTTCGGGAGGAAGAAAAAGTATTAATGAAAAGAACTAGTTAATATTATATATTTCGAGGTGACTTATTACGGATGCACAACGAGGAATAAAAGAAAGTGAAATTGGATATAGAGCTAAATTATTTTCCCATTAAATTTAGGAAAAAACTTGTCCCTCATTTACCCCCATCTAATACAGAGAGGGGGGGATGCGTGTTTGAGGTATTAAAATTAAATAACTAATTGTAATCTTTTCATTTCCATAGTTCGAGTGGTTACTGCTTCGCGAGTACTACCCATTTTTCTTATTTTTTTGTTGCATTTTCCGTAAATGATGGATCATTATTTCATAATCAGAGTCTGCTAGTTCGGGATATTCCTCAATTTTATCACGAACATAGGATAGTTCTGGCGGCACCTTAGTTTTTTCGCTGGTCGTGAAAAAGGAAGTAATTGTCCCAGTAATGATACCAATCATCCCGATACCTACCATCATAAGGATAGATGCGACAATCCTACCAAACGTAGTATGGGGGGAGATATCACCATAACCGACAGTAGTTACGGTAACAACAGCCCACCAAAGTGCATCTCCATAGGAATGAAAACTTGGTTCAAGCCATCTCATAGACAATGCGGACAAAAACATGAGTAGTACGACGAACAGAAACAGCTTGTCAATATTATACTTATTGAAAAAGTTATCTAAAAACGACGAGCGGCGATTGATAATGGTAATTAATCGAAGAACACGAATCAATCGAATCAAGCGAGCTGTTTGAAAAAACGTACCAAGCGGAAGCATTGAAATAAATTCCAGTGGGTGTTCTTTGATATATTTCCATTTATTCTCACTTCTTATTAATCGGAAAAAATAATCAATTACAAAAATGCCCCAAATAAAAAATCCTAAATCTTGGCTTTCTTTTGGAGGTATATCAACAATTAAAGAAAATATGACTAAAGCTGCTAACACAATTTCATATATTATTCCGAGCGATACTCTTTGTTTTAACATTTGATACCTCCAATTAGATTATCTACAGAACTTCATGTTTTTTATTCTATCATTATCATTATCTATGAACTACCCTTATCTAGTGAACCTTAAAATGGAATTGCATCAATTAGATCAACGTATTTACTTGAAAAGATAGGATAAAACTTTTAAAAAATAACTTAAAAATACCCTTTACTTTTATAGATTAGTTTTATATAATACTTACAAAGAAACGGTTACTTACTTTTTGTAACTAAGTTTAATGTAATCTATAATTGATTATCACTAATATTTTTTTAAATTAATATCTCGAATTCGAGATATTAATAATACGAAATAAAAAGGAATTGATAAAATGACCCAATTTCTTGATTTGGTGAATAAAAGAAGGTCCGCAAGTAATTTTCATGATAGTATTCCTATCACTAAAGAGGAACTGAATGAAATTTATTTTTAAAATTTGAAAGGACGTGTGTAGAATGAATAAACAAACAATGGAATTCATCATATTACAGCAATTGTAGGACATCCACAGGAAAATGTAGATTTTTATGCAGGAGTTTTAGGTTTACGTTTGGTTAAGAAGACTATTAATTTTGATGACTCAGGAACGTATCATCTTTATTTCGGAAATGAGGGCGGAAAGCCTGGAACGATCATTACCTTTTTTCCATGGGCAGATGCTCCACAAGGGAAAATTGGAGGTGGTCAAGTAGGAGTCACCTCTTATGTAGTTCCAAAAGGGGCAATGGATTTTTGGGAAAAACGATTAACAAAGTTTAATATCTCCTATGTTAAGAAGGATCGATTTGGAGAGACCTATTTAGAATTTGATGATCCACACGGTCTTCATTTGGAGATTGTTGAAAGAGAAGAAGGAGACAATAATACTTGGCAATTTGGAGAAGTAACACCTGATGTTTCCATAAAAGGGTTTGGCGGTGCTACCTTATTATCGGCCCGTCCGGATAAGACAGCAGAACTTTTAGAAAAAGTGTTAGGGTTAGAATTTGTGGGAGAAGAAAATGATATCCGTCGTTTCCGTTCACTGAGTGATATTGGAAATATCATCGATTTAAAATTAACTCCTGTAGGGCGCGGAGAGATGGGAGTAGGAACTGTCCACCATATTGCGTGGAGAGCAAAAGATGATAAGGATCAATTAGATTGGCAAAAATATGTAAGCAAACAAGGATACGGAGTGACACCTGTCAGAGATCGCAATTATTTTAACGCCATTTACTTTAGGGAACACGGAGAAATATTATTTGAAATTGCTACAGATCCTCCTGGTTTCGCTCATGATGAATCATATGAGACAATGGGTGACAAATTGATGTTGCCACAACAATATGAAATGTACCGAAGCCGTCTAAAAGATGCTTTGATTCCGATACAAGTGAGAGAAATAGATTAATTTTACGAAAGGAATGATTTTCTTTGCTTTCTATTGACCCATCTTTAAATACAGAAAGAGAAAACTACAAACTTTTAATTGGTAGCATTATTCCGAGACCAATTGCTTTTGTAACTTCGGTTTCAGACAATGGGACCATAAATGGAGCGCCTTTTAGCTATTTCAATATTGTTTCATCCAACCCGCCGATGATTTCTCTTTCTATACAACGTTCTGGAGGGAAACAAAAGGATACTGCTCGTAATATTATCCATTCAAAAGAGTTTGTTGTTCATATTGTGGATGAACAAAACGTTGAAAAGGTGAATAACACAGCTGCTAATCTTCCGCCAAATCAAAGTGAAATTAAGTTAGCGGGATTAACTCTAGTTGATAGTGAAAAAATCATGGTACCAGGAGTGAATGAGTCAAAGGTTCGGATGGAGTGTACTTTGGAATACTCCATAGAACTAGGAGAGATCGACTCGATTGGCAGTGACCTCATTATCGGGAAAATAGAGCAATTTCATATAGACGAGGAAATTTATGAAGATGGAAGAATCAATCAAGCGAGTTTAGCAGCAGTAAGTAGATTGGCAGGAATAAATTACGCGAAAATAGGTGAGGTTTTTTCCATAGAGAGACCGAAATAAAAAGGAGGTGTTCAAATGTTAAAAACAGAAGGGATTCATCATATAACAGCGATGGTGAATGATGCGCAAAGAACCATTGATTTTTATACAGGAGTATTAGGGCTAAGGCTGGTAAAGAAAACGATTAATTTTGATCGTCCAGAAGTTTATCATCTTTACTTTGGAAATGAATCAGGAAGTCCAGGTACGGTCATTACTTTCTTTCCCTGGGCTAAACAACTGAAAGGGCGTATCGGAACAGGACAGGTAGGTGTAACAGCTTATATGATCCCAAAAGGTTCTATATCCTATTGGGAAAGACGTTTGGAAAAATATCGAGTGTCATATCAATCTTCTTCTCGATTTGATGAAACCTATTTGGAATTAAATGATCCTGACGGTCTACACATAGAGTTAGTGGAGAGAATTGGGGAGGAAATGAATACTGGGGAGGCAAAAGACATACCTGCTGAATATGCAATTAAAGGATTTGCGGGAGCAACTCTATTGTCAAAATCCCCTCATAAGACCGCAGAAGTTCTGGAAACTGTCTTAGGATTAACATGTCTTGGTCAAGAAGGTGAATTTTTAAGGTTTTCGACTGATGGACACTTTGGAAATATCATTGATATTAAGTTATCTGCATCTGTACGAGGGCTGATGGGAGCGGGGACTGTCCACCATATTGCATGGAGGGCTAAGGATGAGGAACAGCATCAGAAGTGGGGAAAATTGCTCGAACAAGAAGAATATTTTCCAACAGAGATTTTAGACCGTAACTACTTTAAGGCATTATATTTTCATGAAGGCGGGGGGATTCTTTTTGAAATCGCAACTGATTCACCTGGATTTACTGTGGATGAACCCCTGTCTGAACTGGGGAATAATCTCATGTTGCCTACATGGCTAGAGGATAAACGAGAAGAATTGGAAGAACTACTTCCTCATGTAGAGGTTAAGAGTTTGAAAGGAGAATAAATGATGAAACATTTCTTTCAAGAAGGGAAGGATCTTTCAAAACCCACATTACTGTTGCTCCATGGTACAGGTGGGAATGAATTGGATTTACTTCCAGTCGCGGGAAGAATTAATGATGAAGCATCCATATTAAGTGTACGGGGAAATGTACTAGAAAATGGAATGCCTCGTTTCTTTCGAAGATTAGCTGAGGGGATCTTTGATGAAGAAGATCTAATATTCCGGACAAAGGAGTTAAATGAATTCCTCGATGAAGCGGCTGAAAAATATCAGTTTAACCGAAATAATATAATCGCAATTGGTTACTCCAATGGTGCTAATATAGCAGCAAGTTTATTATTTCATTATCAAAATGCCTTAAAAGGGGCAATTCTCCATCATCCTATGATACCAAGAAGGGGAATTAATCTTCCTAATTTATCAGGGAAAACAGTATTTATTGCAGCAGGGACAAACGATCCAATATGTTCTCCATATGAATCTGAAGAATTACAAACACTATTGCAGAATGCTAATGCTGATGTAGAACTTCATTGGGAAAACAGAGGTCATCAGTTAACAATTGATGAAGTGGAAGCAGCTGCTCAATGGTTTAAACAAAAAATTAAATAAGTCCCAGATAGAATACAGAGAGTCATCGGAATGAGTTTATTGGAGATAACTCTCTGTTTTTTATTATGATTGATATTTCTTAATCAAATCAATAAACGCATTAATGAAGGATTGTAGAAATTTTACCGTTCCTTCATCTTTAATTATGCCATTTTCATTTAATAAATCAGCAATATTTCCAATATAAGCTTCAGGTTGTTGAAGTATTGGCATATTTAAGAATACAAGAGGTTGACGTAAATGGTGATTAGCACCAAAACCACTCAATTTACCAGGAGATTGGCTGATAATTCCTGCTGGTTTGCCATTCCATACACTTGCTCCATAAGGACGAGAACCTACATCCAATGCATTCTTTAATACAGCAGGTATAGAACGGTTATATTCAGGAGTTACAAATAACACAGCGTCAATTTCCTTCATATTATTACGGAAGGTAGTATATTCTATTGGTGCATTGTTTTCATCATCATAATCCTGATTATATAATGCCAAATTTCCTATTTCTATAAATGTTGCTTCATATCCTTCGGGGAATAAAGATGCAACATTTTCTGCAAGTTTTTTAGAAAAAGATTCTTTCCGAAGACTACCAACCAAAATTCCAACTTTAGTCATTTTGTATGATCCTCTCTACGTTTTTTGAAAAGGTCAATAAAGTATAACGTCTAAATAGTATTTCTTTGAGGATTGTTAATTATTCTTGTGAATTGTTCAGAATTTTAAATTAAAGAGAACGAACATCAAAAGTATTATTATATAATCTTAGAATTATTATTCGATTAGGTCCCTCTATAATTAAGTTTTAACAAAATATAACGAATCACAAATCCAACTAATCTTTTTTGTGTCTAAGATATTGACTCAAATCCATATGAATGATAAGATTTTATAATATTTTAGATATAGTTTTAAAAGACGTTGATAAGGACAAGTAATGTATACTATAATCCATAGCGAGCTGGGGATGGTGAGAGCCTGGTGAGAAGGTATATATGAATAACACCTTGGAGTCTCTAACCGAAATTAGACATTATCAAGAGTAGGCTTAGACGTAGCCAGGACGTTAAAACTGGAGAGTATGATAGTACTTATTAGAGCTGGTCGTTATGACAATTTTGGGTGGTACCGCGGAAGATAACCTTTCGTCCCTTTTTAGGGATGAAAGGTTTTTTTATTTTATTTAAAAAGGAGAGATAATTGATGAAAAGTATTTCTGTAAAAGATTTGTACACTCACACAATGGATTATGAAGGTAAATTAGTAAGTCTATCTGGTTGGGTAAAAACGATAAGAGGATCAAAATCGTTTAGTTTTGTTGAATTAAATGATGGAACCTTTATGAAAAATGTTCAAATCGTCTTAGACAATACATTAGTAAATTTTGATGAAGTGGTTAAACTGCCGCTAAGTTCAAGTATTAGGGTGGAAGGTACCGTTGTATTAACTCCAAATGCAAATCAAAACTTTGAAATACATGCGAAGGAAATTAATATTGAAGGCACCTCTGAGTTAGATTATCCTCTTCAAAAGAAACGACATTCCTTTGAATATTTGAGGACAATTGCTCATTTAAGACCTAGGACAAACACATTTTTTGCGGTGTTTAAGGTCCGTTCTCTCATTTCATTTGCTATACATCAATTTTTTCAAGAACAGGGATTTGTCTACGTACACACTCCATTAATTACTAGCAGTGACAGTGAAGGTGCAGGCGAAATGTTCCGTGTTACTACTTTAGATTTAGAAAACTTACCAAAAAATGAAGATGGTAGTGTAAATGCTTCGGAAGACTTTTTCAAAAAAGAAACGAATCTCACCGTTAGTGGACAATTACCGGCAGAGGCATTTGCCCTTGCTTTTAGAAATGTTTATACATTTGGTCCCACTTTTAGAGCGGAGAACTCACACACGACAAGACATGCTTCTGAATTTTGGATGGTTGAACCCGAAATGGCATTTGCGGATTTAATGGATATCATACCGGTTGCTGAAGCATTAATTAAATATGTAATTGATTATGTATTAAAAAATGCTCCCGAAGAAATGGAATTCTTTAATAAATTTGTTGATAAAGAATTAATGGAAAGATTGACTCTAGCCCTAAATTCAGAATTTGCAACTATCACATACACAAAAGCAATTGAAATACTAAAAGAAGCTAATGTTGAATTTGAGTATTCTGTAGATTGGGGAACGGATTTACAAACAGAGCATGAGCGATATATTTGCGAAGAAGTGTTTAAAAAGCCGGTCTTTATCACAGATTATCCTAAAGAAATAAAAGCTTTCTATATGAGAAATAACGAAGATGGTAAAACAGTTGCAGCAACTGACTTGCTTGTCCCAGGTATAGGAGAATTAATAGGAGGTAGTCAGCGGGAGGAGAGAGAGGATCAGTTAGAGAAAAAAATGGAAGAGTTCCATCTATCTAAGGAAGATTATCAATGGTATTTAGAATTAAGAAGATATGGAGGTACTAAACATTCTGGATTTGGGGTAGGACTAGAAAGGCTCATAATGTATATAACTGGGATGAGTAATATAAGGGATGTAATACCTTATCCTAGAACTCCTGGTAAAGCGGAGTTTTAAAGATTAATTTCATTTAAGAAAATTTAAAGGACGGTTTATTATATACATAATAATATGGCCGTCCTTTTAATTGAAATAGTTATTTTAAAAGGAAAGACGTGTAATTTTTTATTCTCAATTTTCGTTTGTGAATACAATAAACTTAACAATAATGACTTGGATGAAGATATCGATTATTCTGTACTAAACGTGTTTCTACCACATCCTCATTATGCACAACAAAACTTTGTCTGCATCCGGTATGCTGGAGTACTCTTCAAATCCCCCTTTAAAACATAGCTACTACTTTGCTTCGAAAGAGAAAGACTAAGGAAAAAGGAAATTAAGAAAAGAACAAGCACAACGGCAATAAGAATGATGCATTTAACAAAGCAATCAATGTTAGTCTTGTCTTTTTAGTAGGTAGTTTGAGGTGGAAAGGTACGGGATATGTTTGGTGGTCTATTTTATAGTCAGACACTATTTCTATATATAGATCATATTTTTAATAAGAAGTAGAAAAATGATTTAGAAAAGCAGGTGAAACCGTGCTCCCACATATGAGGGTCTATATAAATCCTTATTATAAGACAAACACGAGTAATTATCCATACTATGGAACATTACCTTCAAACTATATTCCTGTGAATGGATGGGGGAATGGGACAGATATTAGTTACTACTATCCATCTTATGAACCGAACTATATACTCTTAAATGGTGGATGGGATGACTATGATCTTATCTACTACGAACCTAGCAGTCATCACCCACTTGTACCTTTTACTGGATATTAAGAGAAGTATTCAAATATAGATACTTTTAAACAAGACTGTCATTGTGATAGTCTTGTTTCTATGTTCTTAGTTAAGATTGTTTGTGAATATTTCACTAAAACTAATGGGGGCAGGAGCTTAATATCCAGCTGCCAATTTGGTGACTTTTTCTTCTTGAATTAAAGTGGTGGTTTGGTTGACTGAGAATTATTCATACAATTCCCAAAGTTGTGATATATTATGAATAAGTAAAATCCTGAATGGAGGTATTAAATATGGGCGGACATGCAAAAACTCCTCAACCACCCTACTATGCAACGGTATTTACTTCACAACGAACTGAAGGCGATAGAGTTTATAGCAAAATGGCAGAAAAATTGGAGGATAGGCTACTCTACAACAAGGATTTTTAGGGATAGAGATTGCAAGAGATAGTGGATTGGGTATTACTGTTTCATATTGGGAGTCCTTAGATGCAATAAGGAATTGGAAAGAAAATTCATCCCATAAATTTGCACAAGAAAAAGGGAAAGAAGAATGGTATAAAAACTACACTGTTAGGGTCTGTAAAGTTGAGAGGGAATACTCTTTTGAAATGTAATTCTTATTAAGATAACTGGTGCATTATAAAGAGACTGAAGCAAATGTTCGTAAACATAGAGCGAATTTCTTTTTGTGTGGCGCATTTACTTTTTACATACTAGATAAAGTTTACGGAGTGTTCCTTTCTACTCGCTGTCTAGAAAGGATAGTTTTGCATTTGAGACATTCCTTTAGGTATCTAGAAATCAACTTATTTTCGATATAACACTAGATTACTACTTTAATTTACTTAACAGTGGTATAACCAAGTGGTATTGTAAGTGAACATAGAAAATATAATTATTACGTAAAATATGATTTTGACGAAATAAATGTTATAATAGTGAAAAAGAGGAGGCTTAAAATGAGTGATAATAAACGACAACGATATTATGAAAAAGTTCAAGAAAAATCAAAAGAGCTTCCGTGGTATGTGGCTGAATATGTCGATAAGAGACGCAGAAAATTATCTCCAGCATCGCTTCTAAATTATTGCCATGATTATATCATCTTTTTTGATTGGCTCCTGTCAGAGCAATTCTTTGAAGGGAAACGTAAAGATATACCTTTAGAGACTTTAGAAGTTCTTACTGTCCAACAAATGGAGGATTTTTTGTCATTTTTAGAGTTTAAATTAGAGAATTCAAAACTTACTATAAATCGAAAGTTATCTGCTCTAAAATCTCTATTTCATTATCTCCAAAACATTGCTGAAACCAGTGATCTAAAACCATATATACAAAGAAATGTTCTTGCTAAAATTGAGTTTAATGACATTAAAGAAGACCAGGAAACAATTGCAAATCGTATGGAAGGTAAAATACTTCGTGGTGATGAATATGAATTGTTTCGTCAATTTGTAGCATATGATTATGGTATTGCGAACAAAGATAACAAAAAAGTTTATAATTTTCACCAAAGAAATTGTGAACGAGATACAGCAATTATTTCGTTAATACTAGGGTCAGGGCTTAGATTATCTGAGGTAGTTGGACTAGATTTAGACGATATTGACTGGAAGAAAAACAGAGTAAGAGTAATTAGAAAAGGCAATAAAGAACAATATGTTTATTTTAGTGAACAAGCAATGTTGGACTTAGAAGAATACATTAACATTCGAGGTTCAAAATTTGGTATCAGTAAGGATAATAAAGCATTATTTATTGCAACTGCAATGGGTCCAAAAGGAAAATCGAGGAGACTGACTGAAAGATCTATTGAAAAATTAGTAGAAAAATATGCGAAAGCCTTTGGAAAACCGGAATTATCTGTTCATAAATTGAGGCATTCATTTGCTACTAGGTACCATCTTGAAAATAATGATATACCTAAATTAAGAAGACAATTAGGACACTCCTCCGTTCAAACTACGATGATTTATACTCATTTGACAAATGATGAATTGCGTTCTGCAGTTAACAGAATTGACTTTCATGAAAATAAATAGAAATTTATGGATATCACTACGTGTTTTCAACTGCTGTATATTCTGTTTTTTTTAGTGCTTAATTTAGTACATTTTGCAGGTGTTTTTAGTCCATAGGCGTTTAAAGTTTTTTTATGTAAAATTGACTTGAAACACTTGTTCTTATAATATTAATAGATAATAAAATTAGTATTTTAACTGCATCGAATCAACTTAAACAGAATTATATACCTTTTTGTTAATTGTAAATGTAAATAGTTTTTTGATTTTTTGTATCCAAGGAGTGTTAATATGTGGAAGTTAATTAATGGAAATCTTATTCATACTCAAGATGAATCTAGAGTAAAGTTTAGAACAAATGTTAGTAAATCTACTTTAGACCAATTACATGCATTAGCAACAGAAAATGATTCTCACGTAAATTATCTAATTGAAAATGGTCTTAAGAACGTCTTATCCCAAGGCGTTATTACTTACAATAAAGATTCTAGACCAAAGGACAGAGTTCAATATAAAACAACTTATGATAAAGAATTACT